>JAGPGE010000176.1 GCA_018056145.1 Armatimonadota bacterium | reverse complement strand
CCTAGACGAAGTCTATGCGCACGGAATGTACCAGAAGGCCCCCGATGCCCACGGGATCCGCATGCTGAATCTGCCCCCGGGCAGTGTCGTGGACGCCATGCATGTGCAGGGGAACCTGCACATCACCGGGAGCGAGCGGGCGACGCTGCTGTTCCGCACCTCTTACGAGGGCACCATCACGGTCGAGGGCCCTGATACCGAGCGGGACGGGTTCCTCGGGTTCATGACGCGCCTAGCCACGCTGTCGAAGCCCACGCTACGCATCCGCGACAACTGTTCCATCGTCATGAGCGATTTCTACAACGAACAGAGCGACCAGCATCTCGTGCTTGAGGGCGCGCCGGGGCAACCTGACGGAGCGGTGACCATCTGCGGGCCGAAAATGCACACCTTCACCCAGGAGCCGGTGGTGGACATCCGCGACTACGGCGGGCGGGTGTACTATGGGCAGAGCCAGTTCTACATCGACCCGAAGGAGCCGAAGTTCGTGGCCACCGGCACACGCCCAGTGCGGCTCATTCTCGCGGGCCACTTCTGGTACAACACGACCCCGATCTTCGAACTCGGTTCGGCGGTGACGCTCACCACCATCGGCAACCGCGGAGTGCCCGACCAGGGCGTGGACGAGGGCGCGCTGGAAGCGATGGCCGCGGCGCTGGATGATCTGCGGCGACTGGGAGAGATCGACCGCGAGTTGTCGCCGAACTGGCAGTGAGGATACCGGACAAGACGCACCATCAGGCGCGACCGAAGGAGATGAGGAACGTGGGCAACTGGGTGGCGTTCGCGTTGGTGGCGTTCGTATTGGCCGGGGCGGCATTCGCCCGGCCCGAAGGCAGCGAGTGGGAGATTGGCCGGCCGATCGTGACCTACTGGGCAGGGCCGGACATGACTGACGCCACTGCACAGCAGATGGCCGAGGGCGGGTTCAACGTGGTCTGGTGTACCGAGAACCAGCTTGATACGGTGGCCGCGCACGGCCTGCGGGCAATGCTGCACCACGGGCTTCTGCGCCCGGCGACGCTGGACGACCCCGAACAGACCGCCCAACTGGACGCGCTGATCGAGCGAGTCAAAGGCCACCCAGCGCTGTACGCGTACTTCATGACCGATGAGCCCAGCGCCTCGCGCTTCCCCGAACTGGGCAAGCTCGTGGCGCACCTGCGGCAACGGGACCCGGAGCGCCTGGCCTACATCAACCTGTTCCCCACATACGCCAGCAATGAGCAACTGGGGACAACAGGTGACGTCGAGACGGCCTACGCCGAACACCTGCGGCTGTTCCTGGAGCAGGTGAAGCCCGACCTGGTGAGCTACGATCATTATCATTACGGGGTGAATGGCGATACAGGCCAGTACTTCCTGAACCTGGGGATGATCCGCAAGGCCGCACTGAGGGAAGGGCTGCCCTTCCTGAACATCGTGCAGGCCTGCACGTGGAGTCCCGGAATGCGGGTGCCCACAAGCCGCGAGGTGCGCTTCCTGGTCTACACGTCTCTCGCGTACGGCGCGCAGGGCATCTCGTACTACGTCTACTGCCACCCGGGACATGAGGGCGCGATTGCGTATGCGGACGGCAGACCGACGCCGCTGTATCACGCGCTGAGCAGGATCAACCGGGAGTTCGAGGCGATTGCGGCGGAGCTTCAGCCGCTCACGTCCCTGGGTGCGTACCATCTCGGCATGGTTCCCACCGGGGGAGTGGGTCTGCCGGAGGACGGGGCCTTCAAGGTGGATCCCCCGGTGCCGGCGGCCGAGTTCAGCCCACCGAAGCCCATCGAGGGCCTGGTGCTCGGGTACTTCGGGGCTGAAGACAGGCCGACCCACTGCGTGGTGGTGAACCTGGACTACAGCAATGATATGGAGACCACTGTGGTCGGCCCCGGGCCGCTGGAAGTGTTCGATGCCACAGACCAAACCTGGCGCGATGCCGGTGGGGCAAGGGCCACGGTGCATCTCATGCCCGGCGGAGGGAAGCTGGTGCGCGTGGCCAGGTAACGCCGTCCGAAGGCATCTCGATTGCCGCAGGCGCGGGAAGCGCCTGCGGCAATCGCATTCGTCCGGTCCGACCGCGCGTCACATTCTACCGGCGGCGCTGCGCGGTTATCTCAACCGCCTTGTCCAGCAGAGCATCGGCGGCATCCGGCGACGGTGCGGATGTGATGATGAACAGGCCTTCCGGGCGCAGTTCCCGGACGGCGACTTCCACCTCGTCGTAGGCGAGAAAAGCCACCACGCCTTTGCCGCCCTCCTGAATGCGCCTGAACAGGTCCAGCCACGCGAGGCCGGACTCCGCGCCGCTTCCGGGCGTCCACTGAATCGAATGTATGCGGGGCATCGAAAGCAGTCGCGGCAGATGCTGCAACGCGCCGGGGCCGTCGAGATGGTAGTTGCAGCCGTCCAGCCAGTCGCACAACTCGTCCAGTTCCGGCGCCACGAACTCCTCGAACTGGGCCGGCGACAGCATGCACGACACATCGCTCTGGAGGGTGACGCTGCGCCGCCAAGGGCACCACAGGCCCAGCCAGCCGCTGGAGCCTTCCTGGTGGTTCAGCATGTCGGCGATGCGCTCGTACATGATATACCAGTTGTCCAACAGTTTGCGCAGTGACCGCTTGACCTCGGTCGGGTGGTCGATGAGATCCATCAGGAACCGCTGGGTGCCCCGCAGAAGCGGCAGGTGGTCATTCGGCTGGTGCACGTTGGGCCAGCCGGTCATCCACTTGCCTTTCGAGACCTCGGCGCAGCGTTGCACCACCGCGAGCATGCGACGCCAGGCCCAGTCGTCTTCGCGCAGTTCCAGCGACGGTTCAGGCTCCCAGGAATCGATGATCGGGTCCTGCCAGACCGTCTGCTGGCTGTAATGCAAAGGCGCGCCGTACCCGAAGCAGTAGCCAACCATCAGCGAGGTGCCGGGCAGCGACTCCCCCCCGAAATAGGTGGCCTCGTAACCAGCGTCGTATCTCTCAGCCACATAGTCCGGGTCGGTCCAGTACTCCTGCCAGTCGGCAGCTGGAGGGATTGGACGCGCGGGTCTCACAGGCGCCGTCACCGCGATGCAGGGCCGGTCGATGATCTGCATATCCCAGTAGGCGAGGAGGCGTTCGCGAGCTTCCGACCAGTTCTGCTTGTACGCAAGTTCCATCGATCGGCTCCTGAGTATGTGCCCGGAGGCACGTGATCATGTTGCGTGCGGCGACTGTCGTCCCTCATCGCCCCGACAATTCCTGCCGTTCCCTCAGACGGCTCGCGGCCAGCACGTACGCCTGGATCTCGTCAGGCCTCAGCGCGCGGTCCAGCACCAACAGTTCGTCGAAGGTCAGCGCCGCGTCGGGCTTGCCGTCACGCGAGTACTGTTCACCGAACCCGGCCACTGTGATGTCGTTCTCATGGAACGGCCGGCCCTTGATGGCGATGGTCTCGCGCAGGTTGCCATCCCAGTAGATGCTCAGCGTGTCCGCGCCGGTTGCGGTCATTGCCCAGTGGCGCCACTCGCCCATCTGCGGCCAGACCCGCCCGCCCCACTGGTTGTGGTGGTTCATGATCCCCGCGTACCCATGCACCTGGGATATGAGGGATGGCTCACGCAGTGCGCACCAGTTACTCTTCCCGTGCACCGCGTTGGCGATGTACCCCGGCCTGCCCGGACTCACCGCGTAAAACAGGCAGAAGGTGAGGTCCTCGGCCATCTCCTGGTCAAGTCGCCACCAGAACATGATGGTTAAGGGCCGGTGCGGGGACAGGGCCGGCGACGTGATCCGCAGGGGCTTGCGGGCATCCTTGCCGCTGAGCACCGGGTAACCTGTGCGTGTAAACCCGTCTGTGAGCGGCTCATCCACACCCTCAATGCTGGCCTGGATCACGTTGATCTCGGGCTCCCGCACACCGGACTCGAAACTGTGGTAGAAGACCACGCGGCTGCTCCAGACCGGCGGGATGAACACGAAGGGCGCGCCCGGATCTGCCGAGGGATCGGCGGCCACAGACGCAATCGTCAGCGCAGCGAGAAGCCAGATCGCCATCACGCCGGCCATCTCACTCCCCTCCCGTCAAGCGAATGAGGCGGATGTCGTGCTTGGCCAGCGGGAAAGAGATCGCGCTGTCGTTCACGGCAAGCTCCTCGCCGGTCTCCACGTTGACCGCTTTCAGGTCTCCGGTCAGCCCAAGGGTCTCCGGGTCCAGGCGCAGAATGACATCCCGATCTTCGCGAGCGTAACTGACCACGCCGATGAGCGCCTCCTGCCCGGGTACGCTATAGACGATGGTGGGCACGTCCAGATCATTTGTGACCGCGGGCTGCGGGCGATCCTCCCAGTACTTGTAGACCACGAGGCCGGGCTTGTCGAGCATCTCCTCAATGTGGCGCCCTAGGCTCTCCCGGTTGGCCTTCTGCGCCGGTACCCATCCTGCTCCCCAGCCGCCATAGCCGTCGAGTTCGTGCAGGATGCGCACCGCCGAGAACGTGCGCTGGACCCACGGATCGTCGCTCTGATCGCCCTGGTCGCTGAGGGGCACCGGCCAGACACCCGCCAGTTCCCCGGTGGTGGCAAGCTGGATGTACTCGCGGCTGAACCGGTCCTGTACGTCGCCGCTGGAGTACTTCCATTCCCACTCATACTGCACCGTGGCAAAGCTCATGAGCGGCAGGGGGTTGAAGCTGGTCATGTGGGGGAAGGTAATGGGCGTCATCCCGCGCTCGTTCATCATGGTGAAAGTGCGCTTGACCAGGTCCCGCATGGCCCACAATCCGGCGGCAGGCGCGATGCTTCCGTCCGGTCTGCGGTATGCTTCTGTCATCTCGGTGTTGAAGCTGGGCGCGATGAAGTAGTTGTCCCAGTAGACACCCTTGTTATTGCCGATCTCGAAGGACCGGGCGTACCAGTACAGGCAGAAGTCATTGTACGACTCGCTGGGCACGACCTTGATCTCCCCGCGCCCTTTGCCTTTGCCGATTGCCCGCAGGTCGCTCAGGCACCACTCGTCTTTGAAGGTCTCGAACTCCGGCAGTTCCTGGCTGGCGGCGCGGTTGTAGTAGAAGACCATGTTCTGGTTGTAGCGGCTGCGCAGGTTGTGCTGGACATGGCGGCGCCACGTCTCCAGGGTCTCTTCGCTGCCGCCTTGCCAGTACTTCAGCCCGTACTCTTGGACTGCGTTGATCTCCTCGCTGCTGAGTTGCTCGCGGTTGCCCCGGGCCAGCATCTCCCACAGGTACAGATCGCAGCCCACCGGGTAGACCGTGCCGCAACTGTGATTGCCGAACCAGTTGATATCAGTCCCGAGCAGCGTGTATCGGTCACGCATGTACCTGTAACGCCACCAGTTGGGGTCCTGGGCATCTACGTTAAGCATGGGTTTCACGGGTGCCGCGAGCAGGCCAAAGGTAATCGTCCGCGGCTTGTCGATGGCGGTCGGTGTGTTGATGATGTGAATGCGCAGGATGACGCGGTCGCCCTCGCGCACAAGCTCCATATTGGGGGTCTTCGGGTCCCAGCCCCAGTTACGGTCGTTCTCCGCGAACCAACAAAGCCCGCGCACCGCGCTGCCGATGTAGACATACGGGCAGAAGTTGCGGATGAACTCGTCGCAGGCCACCTTCGAGCCGTCCCAGACCACACCCTCGCCCTCCGGGATGCGCTGGGCAATGGGTGCGCGGATGCGGTCGGAATTGGCGTGGATCATCGGTGCGGATTTAGCGCTGAAGGGGATCTCCAGCGTCAGGGCATCGACGGTCTCCGCCGTGGGCTGGAGAGTGAGTTCCACCTTCGCGCAGCCGTCGTACTCCCACACATTGCGCCAGTTGGCCTTGAGCGCTCCCGCGGCAAACTCGCCCTCGGTGATGACCTCGTGATCCTGCGCGGACACCACCCGAACCGGCTGAGCCGTTACGGGAGCATCCGCGCCTGCGACCCTTGCGGTGTATCGCATCGGCGAAGCCAGAATCGGCGCGCTTACCCCCGTGTTCGCTGAAGTCCCGGTGACCTGATCCAGCAGGCCCAGCCCGTTCAGGTCATACTCACGCAGCACGGCCTGAAGCCGGTTGCCCTCGACCCGCAAGGGCGTGAAAGGCGCATAGACCCTGGTCGAACGTCCAGTGGGCAGGCCCTCCCACGGGAAGACCGTGCGCTCGAACTGCTTCACCATTTCACCACCAGGCACGTCTTCGCCCGTGGCACTCACCGCGATCTCATACTCACCCTCAAGCGCTGGGATGTCGAAGCGCTGCTCCTGGCGGCCGTCCTTGAACCCCGGCAAGGGGAAGTCCACCACGCGCACGTCTTTTCCAGTCCAGCGGTCGCGGATAACCGCCCGGACGGCCTCGAGCTTTGCGTCTCTTGGCAGGCCATTGATGTCCACGGCGATGCGCATGGCGTTCTTCGTGGGGTAGTAAGCGAACCGGAAGTCCACCGGCGGCGCGTCCGCGGGCTTCTGGGTGACCCAACGCGGCGGCTCGGGCGAACGGTTCCAACGGACCTCGCGCTCGTAGTACACCACCTGTCCGTCGGCGCTGGCGACACGAGCCTTCAGGTCGAACACGGTGGTGGGATCATTGCCCGGGATACTCAGGGCGATCTCCTTCATCTCGCCCGGGGCAAGGCTCAGGGCCTCGGCCGACCGCAGTTCTGGCATGTTGTTGCGGATCATCTCTAGTGACGCGTTGACTGTGAGTGGCTCGTCGGACGGGTTCCGTACCGACATTACGTGTTTCGCCGGAGGGAACGCGGGGTGTCCGTCGCACCGGACCTGCACCGCGGGCGCGGGGTCGGTGGTGAATGTGAAGCGCGGACCGCTGTGGGGATATGCGCCCGACAGCGACGACCAGCCCCAGTCGGGCTTCCAGTTGCGGCACAGATTCACGCTCCAGACGCCATCCGTACTTCTGCGCCCCGGTGTGACGAGACCCATGCTGCTCACGGGAATGGCGCACTCGAAATGCCACCAGCCCTCATGCAGACCGTGGGCCTGCCGCCAGTCGCCGCGCCAGGCCTCCTCCTCGGCGGGAGAGCCCAGCTTGTGGATGTTGTAGCCGCCTTTGCCCATCGAGTTGGCCAGGAACTGGTAGTCCACCCGATCCGGGGCGTCGGGGGTGGGATTGATATAGATCTCCACCGAATCGTCATGCACTGCTTTCAGCGAGTCACCGTCGATCACCGCCAGCAGAACGCCCTCGTCGGGCAACTGGGTCTGGATGGCGACGAAGATCGTGTCGCCAGTTGCGCCCACGAAGCCCCGGGCGCGCCGGGTCTCAAGCGCCCCGGTGCCGAGCTTGATGAAACCCTCGAAACCCGCTGCGACCGACCATTCCGCGGCGTCGATCTTCCCGTCGATGATTGGGGCCTGAGGCATGAGAGGCAGTCGGTAGTCAGCGAGACAGACACCCGAGGCGAAGACCGCGAACGCGGCAGCCAGCACGGCAGCGCGCGGTGGAAGCGGGTGGGAGAACGGGGACATGGGTGACCTCCTCGTGCGTCCGTGGCAGGCGTGTCTCACGGCATCCGGGCACGAGGTCTATTCGCCGTGGGGAGGCTCAGACCTGCCGGGGGCAGCCACGCCACGTCCGGCGGGAAGCTTCAGTGAAGGGCTTGCCGGTAGAACTCCCAGGTGGCGTCGCCCAAGCCATTGCGCAGTGCGAGGGTGTCGTGCCGCACCCCTGGGACCACCGTGAAAGTGTGAGGGATCCGGAGCCGCTCCAGGTGCTGGTGGAACGCCACGTTCGCGGGCAACGTCTCGTCCAGTTCGCCGATTGCGAGCCTGAAGAGGATCTTGCCACGCACGGCTTCGGCGTTTTGCTCGGCAAGGACCCACGGGCTCACCTCCGCAAAGTAGTCTTGATCGCCGCCGAACACCGACTCGAGCACGATCTCGCGCTTGTGTTCCGTGATGCGAGGGGCGTGATCGAAGACCCGCTGCATGGGCCCCGCGCCCATTGCCGAGACCGCGCAGAACAGGTCCGGGTGCTTCAGCCCGAAGCGCGCGGCTCCGTAACCGCCCATGCTGAAGCCCTCAATGATCCGGCCCGCGCGGCTGGCGATGGTGCGGTACGTGGCGTCGATATGCGGGATGAGTTCCCTGATGACAATCGTCTCCATGGGCACCATTCCGTTTTTCGAATCCACCCACATGCCCAGGGCGAGACCGTTGGGGAAGACGACGATCGCCGGGGGCATCTTCCCATCGCGCATGGCGGCCCGGAAGTGCTCGGACATCAGCCGGATGCACCCCATGGGCCCACCGCTGCCGTGGAGCCAGTAGATTACCGGGAATCGGCGCTCCGGCTCGGTGTCATACTCGGGGGGCGTGAGAACGAAATAGCTCACCGCGGCGCCAGCCGCTTCGCTCTGAAGCGTTCCCTGATGAACTCCGGGCGCCTGCACATCGGGGGTGACCCACCTGGGGGGCTGGGCAAGCGAGTCCGCGAGCCCCTGGCTCAAAGCGATCTCCGGAAGGCTGGAAACCAGGGCCAGTGCGGGGATCAGTGCCAGCAGTCGCATTCCGGGTGCCCTCCGTCCACAGGCCGCAGAGTCAGGTTCACGCGTGCTTCTGGGCAGACGCGGCTCCCCCCGGGGAAGTTCACCCGGACGCGATCCAGGCGCGCCGGTAGGCAGATGGACTAGTGCCCCGCCGCCTGCTGAAGACGCGGCTGAAGTAGTGCACGGTTGCGAAGCCGGTGCGGTCGGCGACCTGGGAGACGGTCAGTCGCCCCTCACGGAGCAGTTCCGCGGCGCGGTCGAGTCGCACGTCGATAACATAGTCCATCGGGGGCCTTCCACAGACCGTGCGGAAAACCTCGGAGAACCGCCGGGACGACATTCCCGCTTCCCGTGCCAGTCCCTCGACGGTGAGTGGCTCGTGGAAGTGAAAGTGGATATGGCGGCGAACCCGGGTGATGGCCTCCTCATGTGCCGACTGCGCTCTTCCCGCGGCCGCCGACTGAACCGAACCCGCGAGCCTGCATACGCGCAGAAAAAACTCCTCAACCAGCACACAGCAGAGCCAGTCCCAGCCGGGTTCACGAGCCGAAAACTCGTCGATGAGCTGGCGCAAAGTCTCCAGGACGGCGGGATCGCGCACGTCGCGGATGATATCGGGGATGGTGGATAGTGCAAAAGGGATGCGGGCGCCGCGCCCGCGCGAGAACCGTATCTCCCACAATTCCGGCTGCGTATCATCATCGTCACGGGACGCGTGCACTTGCCCGGGCTTAATCAGGTACAGGTCACGCGCCCGAACGCCGTACCAGGCGTCTCCGATGCGTACGTGCCCCTTTCCGCCGAGCACATAGACCAGCTGCCAGCTTCCAGGGTGCGAATGCGGCGGGCCGATGAGCGCCGACGGGACGCAGTACGAGGTGGCCTTTGTCACCACGATCGGTAGCCTCGGAGCTTTGAACCCCGGCATGTCTCGCACGCCCTTCGTGCAAACTATTGGCAGAATTATGCAAAGACTTTCCAGTCTATGTATGCCATATTGA
>JAGPGE010000175.1:1315-9483 GCA_018056145.1 Armatimonadota bacterium | reverse complement strand
CTGGCCGTTCGGCGTCACCAGACGAATCGTCTCGGCATTCTGCAGGATCGTGGACACCTCGCTCCCGCCGGCCACCGCCTTCACCATCAGCAGCGGCCTGCGCTCCACCTTCGCCCTGCCCACCACTGTGGTCCGCGTGGTCCCATCATGCCGGACGATCAGCGCCGGATCACCACTGGCGATCTCCGACAAGTACCGCGTCTTTTCGCCGGGCACCTGGACATACGCGTGCACCGGCCCGGCGTTCACCCGGAAAGGCCGCGGGGCCACATACGGGTTCTCCACGCTCTCGGCGTGTACCAGGAACATGGCGGCGCTGCTGGTGCCCACAAGCATGCCCTCGCCGATGCTCATATTGCTGCACGTGTCCACACACACCCGGTCGCCCATGCCCACCGGAACCACGCATGTCACCTCGGCCTCGGACAGTTGCACGCGTTCGGCCTCGCTCTTGAGCATTGACACCGCGCGCTTGATCTCCGAGACGTCGGTGGTCACCAGCAGCACGCCCTCGGTGCCGGTCTCCAGGGTGGTCGCGGCGGTGCAGGCATCCTCCACGCAGTCCACCTGCGCGATGATCCGCGCCCCGGACGCGATCAGGTTCTCCCAGGGGATCACCGACCAGTCCGTAGTCTTCGCGATCACCAGCCTGCCCTGCCCCACCGCGGCCGCAAGCTCCTCGGCTGCCTTGTCAGTGATCTCCACCTCCACCACGTCCCGGCCGGGCACGAGATCACCGTCAGCCGCCACGGTCTTGATGAGCCCCAGTTGCCGGACCTCCTCCGACGACCGTCCCTCGGGCACCACTACCGCATCCGCGCCCGCCTCGAGAGCCGCGCAGACCAGGTCCTTGTCCCACGGGTCTACTTTCACCCAGACCTGCTTCATTCGCCCAGCAACCCCAGAGCCTCGTCCACGTTCATATCCTTGTGGACGATGCCGCAGATTGCCGCCACAATCTTCTCCGGCTGCGCATGCTGGAAAGCGTTCCGGCCGATGGACACGCCGGCGCCGCCCGCCTCAATGCAACCGGCCACCATCTCCAGGATCTCGCGGTCTGTCTCCATCTTCTCGCCGCCCGCGATGAGCACCTTGATTCCGCCCTGGCGGTGTCCGCCGCAGCCCTCGACCACCGTTCGGAAGGACTCCACATCGCCCGTATAGGCGACCTTCACCATATCCGCGCCCAGTTCCGCCGCGACCCGCGCCGCGTGGGCAACCACCTTCACGTCATACTCGCTCTGGATCTTCGCCCCCCGCGTGTACACCATGGCTAGCAGCGGCATCCCCCATTCTTCGCACTTGGTCGCCACCTGACCCAGGTCCCGCAGCATCTCGCTCTCATCCGCCGCGCCCAGGTTCACGTGGACCGACACCCCGTCCGCGCCGTAGCGAATGGCCCGCTCAACGCTGCTCACAAGGACCTTGCGATTGGGGTCCGGCGCCAGAGCGGTGCTTGCTGACAGGTGCAGGATCAGGCCGATGTCCGGCCCGTATCTCCGGTGGCCCATCGCAGGCAGCCCAACGTGCCCGATCACCGCGTCCGCGCCACCGATGGCCGCATTGTTCACCGCTGTGGGCATGTCCACGAGACCCTCGATTGGCCCCATCGTCACCCCGTGGTCCATGGGCACCAGCACCGCCCGGCCATTGGCCCGGTTGCTGATGCGTTCGATCCGTATCGCCTTGCCAAGGGACATTTCGTCTGTCCTCCAGTGTTAGTGTTTGCCTGCTATGCCTCGGCTTTCGCCTGTTCCAGCGCCGCCTCGAGTGTGCGCAGGCCTTTCTCGCAATGCTCGCAAGCATCCAGCGAAAAGTCGAACACCTCGATGGAGCAGTAGCGCTGGTAACCAATGTCCAGCAGGGCCTTCATGATGGGCACGAAGTCCGTATCGCCCCATCCCGGCGCCCGCTTGTTCAGGTCATTGCAGTGGTAGTGGTACAAAAGGTCCGCGGTATTGCGGATCTCCTGCGGCAGGTCCGCCTCTTCCTGCGAGCCGCTGTACGTGTCGAGGATCACGCCCACCGTGGGCAGGTTGATCTCCCGCGCCATCTTGCGCGCCTCGTCCGCCTTGTAGATGAAGTTATTCTGGGTCGCCGCCGCAAGGGGTTCGATGCAGACCTTGAAGTCCGCATCCAGCGCCACTTCGCCACAGCGCCTCATGCAGTCCCGGAACCACTCCCAGGCCTGCGCGTAACTCACCCCATCCTTCACCGCCCGCTGCAGGGGCGAACCGACCACCATCATCGTCCCGCCGATCTCGATGCCCAGCCGCACCAGGTCCTCCATGTACAGCGCGGTGCGCTCACGCACTTCCGGGTCCGGCGAGGTGACATGGTAGCCCTCGGTATTGGACAGGAGCCAGTGGATCCCCGCCACTTCGATGCCAAACTCCCCCGCGCAATCGACGATTTCCCGTTTCTGCTCGTCGGTGATCTGTCGAGCGTCAAAGTTCAGCGTGAAGGGGGAGATCTCGATCCCGCTAAAGCCCATGGACCGAGCGGCCTCGAACTGGCGCCGCAGGGTCCACTTGTTCTTGTCCTCCGTCCAGAAGATTTCGTTGCAGATCGCGAACCTCATGTCTGCCTCCGATTAGTGCAGTCTTCCGCTTCGACGCGCGGGGTGATTCATTGTAACACACCGCTACATGATTGCAGGCCGGATTCTGCGGCCCGGCCCCACCAGCCATCCTGCCCGGCGCTTACCGTTCCCCCGCATCCTGAGCAGCCTCACCGCGAAGGAGCACTGGCCAAAGCGCGCCGGCCATAGCCACCGCCTGCGGTCGTCGCGCCGGGGTGAGGCCGCCGTTGCAGGAATCCCCGTCCTCCTCGCGGAATGCACACCCGCAAAAATCCTCCTCAAGTGAGGCCTTCGCCATGAAGCATGCCGCAATCCTTCTCCTGACCATCGTGCTTCTCGCAGTCCTATCAGGCTGCCCGAAATCCCAGCCCGAGGCGCCGGCCAACGCACCCGCGCCCACCAGCGCCGCGGGAGTTGAGCCCGCCACTGCAGGCGGCGAGAAGCTGTCCGGCGAACTCACCCTCTGGACCATCTGGAACACTGAGCCCCGCAAGTCCGCACTCGACGAGATCGTCAAGGGCTTCACCAAATCCAATCCCGACGTCAGAATCCACGTCAGCAATCTCGAACCCGACCAGTACAAGACCAAGATCCGCGTGGCACTCGGCGGCGACGCCCCTCCCGACATCTACTTCGTCTGGAGCGGTGAGAAGATGCTGCATGCCTTTGTGCGCGGCGGCAACTGCCTCGACCTGAACCCCTACCTCGATGCCGAGGACGGTTCCTGGCGCAAGAATCTCATCGACAAGTCCCTGAAAGCCTACGTGTACGATGGGAAGACCTACGGCGTACCGTATCTCCTTCAGTGCACCTTCTTCTTCTACAACAAGGACATCTTCGCGAAGCACAACATCGAAATTCCGGAGACGTGGGACGAACTCATCGCAGTCTGCGAGAAGCTCAAGGCCGCCGGAGTTACGCCCATCGCGCTCGGGAACAAGGAGCGCTGGCCCGCGCACCACTTCCCCTGCGTCCTCTTCCAGCGGCTCATGGGCCACGATGCCGTCATGGCGCAGTACGACCCTATGGGCCCGGGCGACTACGCCGATCCCGGTTGGGTCAAGGGCCTCCAGATGTTCGACGATTTCCAGAAGAAGGGCGTCTTCAACGCAAGTCCAAACGGCCTGAGCCGCGCGGACTCCCGCGCCATGTTCTACGGCGAAAAGGCCGCCATGTTCTACACCGGCACCTGGGACTTTGCCCAACTCGTCGAAGGCGGCGAGGCCCCCAAAGCATTCTGGGACAAGTGGGACTTCTTCAACTTCCCGTCGGTGAGCGGCGGGAAGGGCGAACAGGAGGCATTGGCCGGCTCTGCTGACGGCTACGTGATCTCCAGCAAGACGAAGCACCCCGAGGCCGCCGCAGCCTTCCTCCAGTACATGACTTCCCCCGACGTTGCCCGCCAGTTCGTGAGCCAGTGCAAGGAACTGGTCCAGGTCAAGGGCGCGGTCACCGAGGACAATGCCAGCTGGTACTTGCGCAAGTACATGGAGATGGTGGAAGAGGCCCCGGTCATCTCTGCCTGGACGGACACCATGATGGAACACTCGGTCGCCGAAGCGCTCATGAACGGCGTTCAGGGCATGCTCGCGGGACAGATGACCCCTGAGCAGGTCATAAAAGCCGTGCGCGAGCGCCAGGCGGCCGCTAAGAGGGAGCTTGAAGCGCAGGCGCAGGCACAGCGATAGCGCGCGCGGGCGCACCTCCATCCGCATATGATCGGCCCACGGGGTTGGCCTTTAGGCGGATCATATGTTATGCTGAGCTTACTAGATTCTTGCGAATCTTAACGCGCAGCCTACTGGAGGTGCACCATGAGACGCGGTTTCACGCTCATTGAGTTGCTGGTCGTGATCGCCATCATCGCCATTCTGGCGGCGATACTCTTCCCAGTTTTCGCGAGGGCACGCGAGAAAGCCCGGCAGAGCAGCTGTCTGTCGAATATCAAGCAGCAGGGCCTTGCCGTCCTCATGTACGCCCAGGACTATGACGAGACGCTTCCCCGCCACTGCTACCAGCCCCGCCCGGCCATCGCCTTCGGTGACTGGCCCTGGTCTTACGCCGTCCAGCCGTACACGAAGAACGAGCAGGTCTTCATGTGCCCTTCCAACAGCGACTGGCGCAACCGCTCCAAATGCTGCGGCGGCTACGGCTACAACCTGTCCACCACCCCCAGCGGCGGCACCGTCGGCTGCACCAACCGCAGGATGGCCGCGATCACCGCTCCGGCCGGCCTGATCATGATCACCGAGACCGGCGACGGTGCAAACGCCGTGGCCTGGTGCGGGTACTGGAACGTGGAATCCGACACCGGCAACCCGACCTACGTCCACACCACTGGCCGCCACAACGAAGGCAGCAACTCCTGCTTCGTTGACGGCCATGCAAAGTGGCTGAAGGCCTCCGAGATCCTTCGCACCCGCGGCTATTGGGACTCGCGCTACAGCCAGTAGTCCGCCGCTGCCCGCACAGCACAACGCCCGGCAGGAGTCCGCTCCCGCCGGGCGTTTCCGTCAGTCCCCTGGCCATCAACCCACAGGCGCCACGTCCATGCTGGCATTCCACCCGTCAAGCATCTTACGGTGCTCCGCGATGATTGCGTCCGAACCCGGCTGGTCCGCGATGTTCGCGGTCTCCCACGGGTCCTTCTCCATGTCG
The DNA here is from genome assembly GCA_018056145.1 of Armatimonadota bacterium. Classification (GTDB taxonomy): domain Bacteria; phylum Armatimonadota; class Zipacnadia; order Zipacnadales; family JABUFB01; genus JABUFB01. The sequence goes on along the minus strand of JAGPGE010000175.1, from coordinate 4,244 downwards.
AACAACTGCACCGCCGGGTCATTGCCCCAGGTTACCAGCTTGTGTCGTGGCGTTCGCACAATCCGCCCCTCATACTGCCACTCCGCCACGATGAACTCCCGCCACGGTGTGTCCGCCCGGCCTTCCAGCAGCGGGCGCAGGCTAAAACCCCTCGCATCGGGGGGCGGCGCGACCCCGGCGAAATCGCAGACCGTGCTCATCACATCAACGCCCGATACCAGATGCGCGCTGTCTACCAGCCCCTGCTCCATGCTCCCCGGGCAGGACCAGATCATCGGCACCTTCATCGACTCATCGTACGGGTGCCACTTCTGCACATTCCCGTGGCGTCCGGCGCCTTCGCCGTGGTCCGCCGTGAACACCACCACGGTCTCTTCTGCCAGCCCGGTGTCCTCCAGCGCATCCAGGAGCCTGCCCACATCCTGATCCAGCATCTCCACCATCCGGTAATAGCAGTACAGGTAGTACCGCCAGCGCAGGTCAGTGTCGAAGCCCGGGAAGCCGTTACCCACTTTCGCGGGCCCCGGCGGGCGGCTGCGGTGGTTCGGCGGCAATTCGGGCAGCTGCCCGCGAATGCTATCCAGGGGCAGCTCCTTCGGCACCAGCGTCTCTGGAGACAGCATCCAGTAGCAGATGTCGTGGGGCTGGTGGAAAGACGCCACCAGCAGGAAGGGACTGCCCCCCTCCTTCGCGCGGTTGCGCAGGAACGCCTCGCAGGACCGCGACACCCACGCGTCGTCGATCTGACCGTTGCTCCGCCCGGACGGCAGCGCCCGGAACCCCTTAATCGCGGGCGTTGCGAAACCCATCGGCAGATGCCACTTGCCGCAATACGCAGTGTCATACCCCGCCTGACTCGACAACCACTCACCCAGATTCGGGATGCCCTCGCGGATCGCCAGTTCGTTATGAACCACCCCGGTCTCCACGGGCATGCGCCCGGTGAACAGCGCGCTCCGGGCGGGGGAACACACCGGGTTCGTGCTGTGCGACTGGGTGAACAGCACGCCTCGCGACGCGAGGCGGTCCAGGTTCGGTGTCTGCACCCACCGGCAGCCCAGTGCCGACATGGCGTCCAAGTTCATCTGATCGCAGACGATGTACAGGAAGTTGGGAGCCTTGCCCTTCGGTGCCGCCTGCACCACGCGCATTGGCCCTGCCGCCAATGCTGCCGCGACCACCGCGCCTGTCTTCAGGAACTCCCGCCGGCTGACCGCCCCGGCCCCCGTCGCTCTGCATTCACACGCGCTCATACCAGGTCACCCTCCCACGGCGCCACGACCCTCTGCCCCGGGCTCTTGTACACATACGCGGCGATGCCCGACAGAACCATGAGCAGTCGTCCCGCATCATCCACCCAGTACACAGTAGGCAGCACGCCGAAACCCGTCTGCTCCCAGGCGTTGACCTTGGTCGCCACGGCCCCCTCGCGCACCTCCACCGGGCGGTACACCGTGCCCGCTTCCAGTTCCGTGGCCGTCTCCCGCCACACCCGCTTCCCGCCCAGCTCGATGGTCGCCGACCGGCGAAACGCCAGTCGCTGCCCCGGCTTCACCTGCTGGTTGAGTCGGTCGATCAGCGTGAACTCCAGCGCCGGCGCGTCCGGCCCGGATTGGCGCTGCACCGCCTCGAACAGCCCGAACCAGAAGGTCATCGGCCCCTGCACTGACACGGTCCGCTCCCGGTCACCGACCCGCACCCGCAGACCGCCCGGAACCGCCAGCCCGGTCTCGCGCAACCGCGTGTCCGCGATCGGCTGGCCTTTGTCGTCACACAGGACCGTTTCCAGCTCCCAGTCCAGCGGCGTGCCGAGAGCGTCCATCGCGCAGGTCATCCCCGCGATGCAGTACTGTGACCCAAGTGTCGCGAGCTTCCGCAGTCGCATCTCCAGCCGGAACCGTTCATCATCCATCGGTGTCCGCACCAGTGAGAGCGCGCCGACCTTGTAAGCCCGCTGGGTGGTTTCCCACAATTCGAAAGTGGCCTCCCAGGCTCCGGCGGGGTCAAACTCGCCGGTCGGCGGTTGGAACCCGTCCGTCGCCGGCGCGAAATGAGCCAGCGAGAAGTCGTCTTTCAGCGTCAGCATCTCACTCGTCATGCGCCTCGCCTCCCGCGGCATGTTCCGCGCGGATGTGCTCCCCGGCACCGGCGGCAGGAGGGGTGCTATCGCAGCCAACCGTGGGGTGTGCGCGTCGTCCAGCGCACGGGGCCCCACGGAACCAAAGACGCATTGCCGCCCCGTCACGGCGACCTCCCGCGGACTCCTCAGCAGCCAGCCGTGGGGTGTGCGCGTCGTCCAGCGCACGGGGCCCCACGGAACCAAAGACGCGTTGCCGCCCCGTCACGGCGACCTCCCGCGGACTCCTTAGCAGCCAGCCGTGGGGTGTGCGCGTCGTCCAGCGCACGGGGCCCCACGGAACCAAAGACGCGTCGCCGCCCCGTCACGGCGACCTCCCACGGACTCCTTAGCAGCCAGCCGTGGGGTGTGCGCGTCGTCCAGCGCACGGGGCCCCACGGAACCAAAGACGCGTCGCCGCCCCGTCACGGCGACCTCCCGCGGACTCCTTAGCAGCCAGCCGTGGGGTGTGCGCGTCGTCCAGCGCACGGGGCCCCACGGAACCAAAGACGCGTCGCCGCCCCGTCACGGCGACCTCCCACGGACTCCTTAGCAGCCAGCCGTGGGGTGTGCGCGTCGTCCAGCGCACGGGGCCCCACGGAACCAAAGACGCGTCGCCGCCCCGTCACGGCGACCTCCCGCGGACTCCTCAGCAGCCAGCCGTGGGGTGTGCGCGTCGTCCAGCGCACGGGGCCCCACGGAACCAAAGACGCATTGCCGCCCCGTCACGGCGACCTCCCACGGACTCCTTAGCAGCCAGCCGTGGGGTGTGCGCGTCGTCCAGCGCACGGGGCCCCACGGAACCAAAGACGC
>JAGPGE010000175.1:0-1215 GCA_018056145.1 Armatimonadota bacterium | reverse complement strand
TTGCCGCCCCGTCACGGCGACCTCCCGCGGACTCCTTAGCCGACTGCATCCGTGACCTGCGATGGTAACGAATCCCATGAACGCAAGAATGCCGCCCGCGCTACGGGTAGTACAGGCTGCCGTCCGGCGTGCGCGCCTGTGTCCAGGTCAGCACGCCCTCGGGACACGGGTACTTCGCCGCCAGCTCCTCGTTGATGTCGATCCCCAGCCCCGGCTTGTCGTTCGGATACACATACCCCCCGCGCAGTTCGGGGCAGCCCGGGAACATCTCCTGCTCGAGCTCCATCAGCCCCGCCCACTCCTGCACCCCGAAATTCGGGCTGCTCACATCCAGGTGAACGTTGGCCGCATGCCCAACCGGCGACACATCGCCCGGCCCATGCCAGGCGGTGCGGATGCCGTTGGCCTCGCACACCGTCGCCAGCTTCCGCGCCGGGGTAATCCCGCCGATCGCACTGATGTGGCAGCGGATGAAATCGATCAGCCGCTCGTTCACCAGTGGCTTCCACTCATTGGCATTCACGAACAACTCGCCCATCGCCAGCGGCGTGGTGCATTGCTGCCGGACCATCCGGAACCACTCGATCTGCTCGGGCGGCAGCAGGTCCTCCAGGAAGAACAGCCGGTACGCTTCCAGTTCCTTCGCCAGCCGAACCGCCTCAATCGGCGCCAGCCGCTCATGCACGTCGTGCAGCAGTTCCACCTCAAACCCCAGCGTCTCCCGCAGGTGCGCGAAAAGAACCGGCACGCTCCGGGCATAGGCCGCCGGGTCATAGTACTCGCCACCCGGGCTTCCCTCGGGGCTGATGGACGGCCGGGATCGCCCACCATACCCTCCCATCTGGGCCCGCACGAACCGCAGCCCCTGGTCCATGAACGCCCGCACCCGATCCTCAACCTCCGCCGGCTCCTTCCCGTCGGCGTGCCGGTAGATCGCCGCCGCCTCCCGGCATTTCCCCCCGAGGAGCTGGTACACCGGCATCCCCGCCAGCTTGCCCTTGATGTCCCACAGCGCCATGTCCACCCCGGACAGCGCATTGTTCATCACCGGGCCGCTGCGCCAGTAGGCGTTGACGTGCACGGTCTGCCAGATGTCCTCGGAATTGCGCGGGTCGCAGCCCACCAGGAGCGGCTTGAGGAACTCGTCCACCACTACGCGCACCGCTGAATGGCGCTGGGTAAAGGTGGCGCAGCCAAGCCCGTACAGCCCGGGCT
>JAGPGE010000174.1 GCA_018056145.1 Armatimonadota bacterium | reverse complement strand
CCACGAGCACCTGCACCGACGGGCCGACCAGCGTGGCCTTGATGTGCGCATCCGAGTTGCCTTCGAGATGCCGGTAGTACTCCGCAGCCCGCGGAACCAGTTCCATGAGCCCCTTCAGAATATCCTGGGCAACGCTAGGATCGGCGTTCTCGTTGATGGTGACGGCAGCGGTGGTGTGGGGCACGAAAAGAGTCACCACGCCGCTCTGCAGGCCGGCTTCGGATACAGCGGCCTGAACCCGCGCGGTGACATCAACCAGTTGCTCGTGGGCCTGTGTGGAGACGGCTAGTCTGGACACCATTGGGCGATGCATCTCCCGGATGCCGGCGATCGCTTCCCGCAAGACCGCCACCACCCGCAAGCTCACCCATGCCCTGTCGGGGAACGACGCGCAACTCGTGCCCCCCGGCACTCCAATTATGCAGAAATGCGGCTTCGGGTCAACGGGGGCTGAGGCGATACCAATGCGGGGCACCGGGCGCCACTGCTTCCGGCCAAGCCGAAGCAGCGCTCCTGGGGCCGGACACACCATCGCCTCTTTGTGCCGCCCAACAGTCTCCCGCTGCGCGGAAGCCTACCAGCCCAGCGTCTCCCGGACGAACTCCCGGCTCATCCGCAGGCTCTCCCGCAAGGGCCGGGTGCGCTCGAATCCGGGTTCGTGGGCCAGTTCCACCACGGCGTCCCCGGAGAAGCCAACCTCCCGCAGGGCCTGTCCGATGGCCGCGTAGTCCATGTCCCCCTCGCCGAGAGCTTCCGACCAGCGGCCGTCCGCGTACTGGTCGCGCAGGTGCAGGAAGACGATCTGGGGCCCGAACTCGCGGATGAACCCCACCGGCTCCACACCCCCCCGAAGGAGCCAGTTGAGATCCGGGCCCAGGGGGAAGTCGGCGATGCGCGCCAGAGTCCCGCGCAGATCGTGCATCCCGTTTTTCACTTCGTACGTGTGATTATGCAGGTTTGGGACGACCCCGTGATCCGCGCAGAGTCGCCGCAGTTCGCGCAGCACGTCGGCCTGGGCGTCGAACTGCTCGGGGGTCTTCAGTGCGCCGCCGGGGATAGCACCCACCGAGATGCCGAGGGTGCGGCCGCCGACCTGCGCAAGGCGCTCCACAATCACACGCGCCTCGGCCAGGATAGTCTCTCGCTGCGCACCATCCCACATCGTTGCGCCGTGGGAGGTGCCAATGATGGAGAGAGAGTGCTTCGCCGACAGATCGCGCAGGCGCGGAACGCTGTCATCATGGCGCAGGACCATGCTCATGAGTTCAATGCCCTGCATCCCGGCGGCAGCCATGTCCGCGAAGACCTCATCGAGGATCGGGGTGATGTCGTACTCGGGCATGCTGGCGGCGTAGACCCAAGGATGCGCGCCGACGATAACGGACATGAGAGGCCTCCGGATTGCGCGGAATTGCGGGCAGCTGGGACTATTGGCCGCGGGGCGCGGGAATCCTGCATGGGCGAACGACGGCGGCCTCACCCCCTCGGTCCCCCTCTCCCTCACCCGCTATGCAGGCTCGGGATGAGGGGGATGAACGGCATGGGCGAATGACGGCGGCCTGCCGTCACCCAGGCACCCGCAGGGTCGCCAGGAACTCGTCCGGCAGGCGCTTTCCTAGGAGGTAGTACTTGCGGTCCGGGTACCAGAGCATCCGCTCGCCGCGCCAGTGGGTGACGCTGGGGTAGGTGCCGATCTCCGCGGTGTTCTTGGGGCCAACGCGAATGTCATCGGTATCCAGCAGCTTGACCGGGTCGCTGAACCAGACGGGCTGATGCGCATTGGGCCGGAACTCGCCCACGCTGATGAAGGTCGGGTTGCGGATGAAGTTGAGATGGTTTGTCTTCCAGTCCAGCTCAAGCTGATCGTGGCCCAGGCGCTGGCCGGGGTTGTTGTGGAAGAGCAGGATATACCTGCCCTCGCCCACCGGGCAGATCGGGCAGCAGGACAAGGGGTGCTCGATGCCCGGGCCATCATCCCGATAGCGCAGCATCTCGGGGGCGCTCCAGGTCGCCCCGTCGTCGACGGAAGTCGCGTACCAGATGTGCCCGGTGAAGGTGCGCAACGTGGTGAACAGGCGGCCGTCGGGCAGGAGCACGATGCTGGGCTCCTGGGCCGCCGAAATGTGGGGCAGGACCGGAATCGGCACCTCGAGCCCCGCATCATCCTCGGGCAGCCAGGTGATCTCGATGTCCGCCGGGTCGAGACCTTCGTGGATATTGTCGAAGCGCATGAAGTACGCGCGGCTGTCCCAGTGCCACCAGCCCTTTGGCTTCTCGGCAAGACGCGCCGGGCTGGTGCAGAGGGTGTAGCCGGCCAGCTGGCGGCCCTGACTGTCGCGCACCGGCAGTTGCCAGACGATCCAGTTCTTCGGATACGCCGGGTCCGGGTTGTCGTACCTGCTGCGGGGCATGGGGATGTCCGCCGCCGGGGTCCACGTATGCCCGCAGTCGTCGGAGTACAGGCAGCCCATGGCGCCCGATCCCTGCCGGCTGGCATCCCACAGGTCAATCTCGCGGGTGTATAAGCAGTAGATGCGGCCCGTGTCGGCTACCACTGGGAAGCCCCAGCTTGCCTGCTTGTCCTGCGTGCCCGGGCGCGTGCCGGTGATGAACTCCGGCGCGGACCAGGTCACCCCGTCGCTGCTGCGGGCGAGGACGAGATGGTTGTCGCCTCTTCCCTCGCAGGAACTCTGGGTCCACATGGCCAGGAGCTCGTCGCCGGCGGGAGACCCGAACACCAGGAAGTGCTCGTTGTCGGTGTCGGCATACTCCTCGCCATGAGGGATGTAGACCACCACGTCGGGATTGCTGCGTCTCCATTCAGTTTCGCGGTCACCGCGCTGGGTCATGTGATGGGCTCCTGGGTGGTAATGAGCGGCGAGCGGGCGGCGCATTGGGTGCGGGCACCGCCTCCGGTGAGGCCCGGAGCCGGATGGCAGTCCCCCGCTGCGGCGGCTTACCCCCCGTATATCCCCACTTCGCGGCCGGCCTCGAGCATCGCAAGGAAGTTCGGCACCGGAATGTAGTTCGCCACGCTGTTGCCCGAGCCCAATGCCCAGCCGCCGCCCGGAGCGGCGTCTTCGATCACCTTGCGCGTGTACGCCTTCACTTCATCCACCGTGCCGCTAGCGAGAATGTGAACATCAATGCCGCCGATGACCGCGATCCGGTCGCCATACTGCCGCTTGAAGTCGGCCACGGGGATGATTCCGTCTTCGAAAGAGTGCTTCGCGTCGATGCCCACATCCTCGATCAGGTCTTCCATGACCTCGCGCAGGTTCCCGCAGGCATGCAGGATCACGCGCTTGCCCTTGGAGTGAGCGTACTCCACCAGGCGCTTGTGCCACGGGAAGACGAACTTGCGCAGGTCCGCGGGGGAGATCATGGTCTGGGTCTTGAAGCCCAGGTCATCATTGAGCCAGACCGCGCCCACCCAGTCGATGTCACAAAGCACCCGGTAGACCGAAAGCTCGCCCTCGCCGATCTTGTCCACCACCGCCTGCACCAGGTCGGGCTCGTCGATGAGTTTGTAGCAGAGGGGCTCGTAGCCGAACAAGCGCGAGAGGTTCTCCAGCACGCCGCCGGGGAGTGTGGTGGTTACCTTCATATTGCCGGGCAGCATGGGCGCGAGAGCCTCGATATCGGAGAAGTCGGCGTCCTCGATGCGGGGCCAGGGGTACTTCTCGAAGCTCTCCCAGTCCTGAATGGGGCCGCGGTGCTCGTCCTGCCAGCCGCGCTTGCCCCGGCTCTGCTCCGCGGTGTCGTCGGCGATAAGTGCGTCGGCGCCCCGGAATCCGAAGGTGTGGTAGCCGTTCACGTAGTCATATCCCAGCCGGGACATGAAGTCGATCCGGTACTGACGCCATGCCGCCGGGTCGGTGGGAATCGGGCTGTCCATGACGCCGGCGAGGATCTGGGCATCGTGGAAAAGCTCGAAGAATGGGACGCGATCCGGCTCGCCCTTGCGGTCGAGGACGGTCATCATGCGGTCGAAGTCGGGCTCCCAGAGGCTGCGGGGCATCGGCGGGATTCTCCTTGCGGGCGTGCGCATGAACTCAGGCACGCCAGGGTCTTTGACCGCGCTATTCTCGAGCGAGACGGCGATCACCTGCCACGGGTGGCCATCCGCCATGGGAATGCAGGAATCAAGCCACCGATGTCCAACATGGTGGGAGGTGATGCTGATGGTACTGACCGCCAGGCTCGCTTGGGCCGCACTGCTGCTGTCGGCCGCCCCGAGATCGTGGGCTCAGGAGCCGCCTGAGCCGCCGGGGCAGCCTGCCAGCGGACCGGGCGGCAGCGATTACGCCCACGCCGCCTACACCAGCGAGTGTTTCGGCCGGGGTGGAGACGCATTCTGGCTTTTCATCCCCGCTGAACCGCGCCCGGCGGAGTGCCCGGTGGTCGCGCTCATCCATGGCGCGATGGAACTGGACCCCAACACATATGGCGCGTGGATCAATCATCTCGCGAGGCGCGGGAACGCCGTGGTGTTCCCCGCATACCAGTCAGGCCCGCGCACTCCGCCCGGCGATTTCACTCGCAATGCCGCCAGAGCCATCGCCCTTGCACTCACCCGCCTGCGCACCGCAGAGGCCGTGAAGCCCGCCGAAGGGCAGTTCGCGCTGGCCGGACACGGTGAAGGCGCGGCAATCGCGGCAAATCTCGCGGCAGGATGGTCCGAACTCGGCATACCGCAGGCGAAGGCCGTCCTGTGTGTCTGGCCCGAGCACGCAGGCACGCAAGACCCGCGGCGGGAAGTACCTCTGTGGGACCTGGAAGCCATCTCCTGCGAGACGGTTCTGGTCTGCCTCCTGGGGGAAAGCGCGAGTGTTGAGGAGAAACGGCTCGCGCGGCGGCTGCTGGACGAAGCTTCCGCGGTGCCCTGGACCAACAAGAACCTGGTGACTGCGCACAGCGACGACCACGGCCGTCCGGAGCTGATCGCGGACAGGCGGTTCCCCACCGGGCAACTGGGAAGCGGCCTGCAGGTGAACGCCCTCGACTACTTCGCGTGCTGGAAACTCTTTGATGGACTGGCGGATAGCGCGTTCCGGGGACAGAATACGGAGTTCGCCCTGGGAGACACCCCCGAGCAGCGGTTCATGGGGACCTGGAGCGACGACACGCCGGTGCGGGAGCTTCTCGTGTTCACTGGGGCCGAATAGATGGGGTGGGACCGCGGCGCGGACCAACCACGCAATGCGCAGGCCCGGCCACGGGTGAGGTCGATGCCGCCGGCCGGCCGGCGGGATGCCCGCCCCCGAGTCCTTGCGGTGGGTTTCGGGGGGCTTGCCCGCAGTGTCGGCTACATTCCCCCAAGGTGGAACAGCGCCGCGTGCGCGGCTATGATGATGAATTGGCGGCGTCTTTCCGGCGTCACGGGATCGAGATGGAAAGGCGTTCTGCGCCCGTGACGGGGCCCATGCGGGTGATGAGGCGCCCCAAAGCCATCTGCGCGAACTGGTCGATTGCGGCCCCCACCTCGAAACAAGGAGATGATACCTTTCATGCTCACTATTGACCGCGACCATGAGCTCGACGCTGTACTCGAAGTCGCTCGCCGTATGTGCGCCGCTGCGCGAACCGCGCCCAAGGCACGCGGCGCCGACAACATCGTCACCGCGATCCTCACCGAAGGCCCCGAGAAAGACCGCCTCATGGCCGAGATGAAGCGCTATGGCGAGCAGGTCAACGCGCCCTTCTTCACCCGCGACGCCGACAACCTGCGCAATGCAGAAGCCTGCGTCATCATCGGCACCCGCCTGCAGCGCCTGGGTATTCCGGGCTGCAATCTCTGCGGCTTCAGTGGCTGCGAGGAGTGCGCGAAAGCCGAGGCGCGCTGTTCGTACAATGCCGGCGACCTGGGAATTGCCCTGGGAAGCGCCGCCAGTGTTGCGGCGGACTGTCGCGTCGACTGCCGAATCATGTACACTATCGGCATCAGCGCCGTGAACATCGGCCTGCTCGGGCCGGATGTGAAGATCGCTCACGGCATCCCGCTGTCTGTGAAGGGCAAGAACATCTTCTTCGACCGCAAGTAGCGACAGCGGCAACCGATCGGGCAGGTACCCAATGACATCCAGGGAGATCGTCACGCGCGCCATCGAGTTCCGAGGCCCAGAGCGCATCCCCATCCGGTTCGGCACGCTGGGGCTGGATGACACCTTCGGCGTGGGCCTGCAACCGGCTGCGGGTTGGGAGCCCGTCTGCCCGCGTGCTGACGAATGGGGCGTGGTCTGGACCCCGGCGCCCGAGGGCATCACCAACATGGGCCAGCCCCACGGACACAATCTCACCTCCTGGGACCTGCTGGATGAGGTCCCCTTCCCCGATCCCCACGACGACAACCGCTATGCCGCGATCGAACCCCGCCTTGCCGAGGCTGGCGACAAGTACGTCATTGTCGGTTGCGGATTCACCTTCTTCGAGCGCATGCATTACATGCGTGGGATGTCGGAGCTTCTGGTGGACCTGTACGAGAACCCCGCGAAGGTCCACGAACTCGCCGAGCGCGTGATCGCTTTCCCCATCGGGGTGGCGCAGGAGATCGGCAAGCGATTCCGGGGGCGCATCCACGGCTTCGCGATGACCGACGACTGGGGTACCCAGCAGGCGGCCTTCACCAGCCTGCCCATGTTCCGCGAGTTCTTCAAGCCCTACTACAAGCGCCTATTCGCCGCAATTCACGATGCCGGGATGCACGCTTGGATGCACTCGTGCGGCCACGTGAACGACATCGTGGGCGAGTGGATCGACTGTGACCTGGACCTTGTGAACCTGCAGCAGCCCACGAACCTGGGAATTGAGGAGATGGGCCAGCGCTACCGGGGCAAGATCTGCTTCGAGAGCCTGTGCGATATCCAGATGACCCTCCCATACAAGGGCCCGGAGGAGATCCGCGAGGAAGCCCGTCTGCTCATCGAGCACTGGTCCACGCCCGAGGGCGGGTTTGTCCTGAGCGACTACGGCGACGGCGCGGCCATCGGCGTGCCCATCGAGAAGAAGCGCATCATGCTGGACGCTTTCATTGAACTCGCGGCGCCGGGGGTCCAGGTGCCCTGAGGGTCGCGAGCAGCCTCTGCTGTCAGTCCACGCGAGTGACACACCGATCGCCGGGGGGCAAGAGGGGTGTGATCTCGGTGTCCGAAGTACTGCCGGGACGCGGTGATGAACTCAGGCAGTACCGCCTCGAGGAGCCCGCCGCCGAGGATGCACTGGGACAACTATGGCGCGCTCGCCATGTGGTCACCGGTCGCACGGCGTGGGTGCGGGTCTTCCGGCCCGGGGTTCTGCGGCCCGATGCCGACCAGCGCATCGGCCGGTATATGGGCATCATCGGCAACCCCGCGATCATTCGTCCGGTGGAGGCTCACTTCGACGTAGGCTGGCCGCACATCATCTTCGACGACGCGGAGGGCCAGCCGGTCAGCGGGTACCTGGCTGAAGGCCCGGTCCCGTGGCCCAACGCCACCGAAATCGCGGCGCAACTCCTCGAAGGCCTGGCTGATCTGCATGCCCGCGGACAGGCTCACGGAGTCATCCTCCCTGAAGCAGTGGTGGTTACGGACGACGCAGTCTGCCTGGTGGACACCGGAACGCAGGCCGTTGTCACTGCGGAAGCCCTGGCGCGCCTGCCCTTCGCGGACCAGGTGCTGGGTCCCGGTGGAGAACCCTCCTCCGAGGGCGATGTGGCAGCAGTCCGGCATCTTCTGGCCTGGCTGATCGCCGGCAAGCCTGCGGCCTCCCCTAGCGAGTCAGTGGCCGCGGAGACCCCCGATAGGATCCTCAACCTGGGTGAACTGCCTGCCTCGGCCGAGGAGGCCGCGGAGTTCCTGCGCAGGATTCTGGCCGAGGAGTTGCCCGCGCCGGACGAACCAGAAACGCCGGAGGGAACGGGAGAGGCGCAAGGGGCAGGCGAGACACCCGCTGACGGCGCGGCTTCGCTGGCCGACCTTGAGGACCTGACCGGAGCCGACATCAATGCGCTGGAGGTCCGGGTGCTGGAACTCGAGGGGCGCCTGAGGACCCATCCCGGGGATCGGGTGCTGGAGGAAACCATCCACCGTGTGCAGCGGCACATCGGGCAGACCAGGCTCGAGAGCGTGGCCGGTCTGCGCGGGAAAGCCATCCTCACGCTTCCATATCGCCGCGGTGGCGCGTCGTGGATCGCTCCCGCGATAGGCTCGGCACTGCTGTTCGTGGTCCTGTGGTGGGTGGCCGACATCGTCCTGCGTGGGACGCCGCTGGACCCGGGGATGCGCAGGATTGTCAGTATTGCCGTTCCCCTCGCGTTCCTAATCGCCGGCGGCTGGGTCGCGCTGGCACTCGGGGTGACCCGGTCCCAGCTTCGGTGCTACGCGCTGGTGAACGAGAACGAGATCATCTGCCACGATGCGCAGAGCATGAGGACCATCGCGCAGGTAGCGGCCCGCGAGATACGGGATCTGGCTACAGTTGGTGATCTGCAGCCGGGATCGGCGGCGGGCATGGGCCTGAATATCACTCACTGGGACGGCGGCGTCACCCGCCTGCGCTTCCTCGAAGGCGCGTCTTTCGAGAGCCGGGGACCGTCCACATAGCCGCATGAGGTTGGTGAGTCGCCTCTCGCCACTCAGGCGATGCCTCGCAAATCCCCCAGATGGAGGCATCACGATGAGCACAGTCCGCGTCGGACTCGTTGGATGCGGGGTCATGGGCGCCCACTACGCGCGGGTGCTGTCAGCCTGCGAGACCGCGGTTCTGCACGCTGTCTGCGATCTTGACCCGTCGCGTCTGGAGCCATTCGCCGACCAGTGGTCGATTCCCACCCATTTTCCCGACCACGCCGCGATGCTTGCCGCGGGGGGCCTGGATGCCGTGGTCGTGGCGACGCCCGACTTCGCCCACTGCGCGCCGGTCTGCGACAGTCTGGCAGCAGGCTGCGCGGTTCTGTGCGAAAAGCCCCTTGCCACGACGATTGCTGACGCCGACCAGATCGTGGAGGCCGCTGCAGCCGCCGGCGTGCCCTTCATGGTCAACTTCGGCAACCGGCACCGGTCCAACGTGCGGCGGATTCGGCAGGCCCTGCAAGATGAGGAACTGGGCCGAGTCCAGCACGTGGACGTGCGCCTGAATGAGCGCATCGGGAAGACCTTCACGCTCCCGTGGCTTGAGCAAACGTCCCCCGTCTGGTTCCTGCTGTCTCACTGCGTGGACCTGGTGACATGGCTGCTGGGGGAGAATCTGGCAGTCGTCCATGCCCGGTCGGCACTGGGTCGCGTCGCCCAACACGCACCGGGCGTGCCGGACCTCGTGACCTGTCTCGCGTGGACGGAATCGGGCACGGGCGTCTTCCTTGAAAGCTCCTGGGCGCTGCCCGACAACTATCCTGGCGATATTGACTTCGCCCTGCAGGTTCTCGGGACCCGGGGCATGCTTCAGGCCGACCTGCTGCCGCATGACCTGCATATCACCACCCCCGAGGGCAGCATGGCGCGGGATTACTC
>JAGPGE010000173.1 GCA_018056145.1 Armatimonadota bacterium | reverse complement strand
AGGCGGCGAACCGTTGCCGCGGCATGCCGGAGCTTCGCCTGATCCGCGGCGCTCGCAGCCGAGACCGAAGCAGCGCCCACGCGGTCGTCGGGGATTACGATCGCGCCCTGGGGGCCATTGCAGCGGGTCGCGAAGGGCTCGTTCACGATGTTCCGGAACGGCCCGGCGAGACACGGGACGGCTGCGAGAACCGCCGGGATGAAGAGGCTGAGTCTGTGGATGAGGCGTGTAGTCATAGAGTTGTGAGCTTTCATGTGAGCCCCCTTCCGGAGGCGAAGAGACTACCAGTATGCCATGTTGTCCTCGAGCAGCCACCAGTCTTCGTCCAGGGCCGTGCCCGGCAGTGCGCCACCGGGCAGCGGCCGGCCCGGCCCGGGTTCGGGCCTGCCGGTCTCGGGGTTGAAGGCCTGGTCGAATGCGCCGCCCCCCGTGCCGGTATCGCGGAACTCACCGATGCCCTTCTTGATGGACTTGCCCGAACCGGACGGCGCGGTGTAACCACCCGCTCCGAAGGGCGTGGCGCCGAACAGGTCGGTCATGGTCTGGCGGGTGCTGGTCTGGCCCAAAGTGTCGAAGGTGCTCGGTCCGTACCCCGTGCCGTAGCGGTTCGTGGTGCCCGTGCCGAACCCGCTGAACGCCCCCGCGCCGGTGGGACTGTACCCTGTGTAGCCCGTGGAACTGCCCGTGTATAGGCTCGGGCTGTAGCCGCCGAAGGTTCCCGGCCCGCCGGAGTACCCAACGCCCGCGCGGCCGCCCACCGACCTGCCCGGGCCGCTGCTTCCGACCCCGCCGCGGAAGCTGGTGTTCAGGTTGAGCAGGAAGGTGTTCGCGATGTAGTTCTGCCCGCTGCCGCTGGTCCCGAAGATCAGGTCGTCTTCGGTGGTGCGGGAAACATGCTTGATGAACCGGTAGCCGAAGTCCACGCCGACGGTGTTGCTCAGGCGGTAGCGGAGGCCCACTTCACCCGTGTGCTTCTTGAAGTCCGAATAACCGCCGGCGTAGTCGGAGATGCTGCCCGATGCCACCAGGGAAAGGTCGTCGCTAAGCTGGTACGAAAGCTGTCCGCTGATGTCTGTGAGCTTCGTGGCCACCATGCGGGAGCGCTGCAGGCGGCCGTAACCCACGAAGGTCGGGCTGCTGCCGTCCTGGATGTTCAGGGTGAGGCCCGCGCTCCAGTTTGTGCCCGGCGGACGGTAACTGGCGGAGAGGACGTAGCTCTTGTTGAGCACCGCGCCACGGTCCTCTTCCAGGAACTGCAGGTCGTCCTTGCTTAGGGCGAGATTGAGGGACAGCGCCTCCGAGACCTGCCACATCGCCCCGAAGTTCCAGAAATCCTGGGTGCTGTCGGCGAGGTAGCCCTGGGAGCCGGTGCTGCTATAGTCCCGCATGCCGAAAGCCAGGTCCAGGGACAGACGCTGCGAGGGGCGCCAAGAGATGCTCAGGCGGTCATTGCGGTCCGTGATCCCGGGGCGTTCCGTCTCCTCCTCGTCGTCATCATCATCGTCGCCGCCACCACCGCCGCCGCCGGGATTGTCGATCTGGGTGGTGGCTGCGGCGCTGAAAGTGGAGCCGTAGAAGCCGCTGGTGACCCGCCCGGAGCTTGATGACTCGGAATGCGTGAGGTCGACGCTCACCTTGCTGTTAGGGTTCCAGCGCGCGGTGAGTTGGACGTTGTCGGAGGTGGAGTTGTTGACTGTCTCCACCGCGGAAGATGAGTTTTCCGAGTAGCTCGCCGAGAAGGAGAGCTTGTCGGAAGGGTTATAGCTGACGGAGGTCTGGAACTGGTCGGAATCGCTTCCGGTGAGCGTGGATTCGGTGGTCGTCCCTGATGCGGGACGGAAACTGCGTTGCTTCGTGGTGCTCAGACGCGACTGGATCGAGTAGTTCTTCCCCCGCGGGTTGTACGACAGGTTGATGCTGTCGGTGGTGTAGTCGCTGTCGCCGGTGTTGGCGCCATTGTTGGACATGGAACTGCGCTGGTAAGTGAGATTAGGCCAGCCTTCGTAGTCCAGCCGGACGTTGAGCTCGTTGCGCTCCGTGGCCACCGTGAGTGCCGTTCTCGTGGTCTGGCTGGTGTCCGCGGCGGAGAACGTGTTGAAGTTGTACCCGCCCGAGTAGCCGCTGTACCCGAAGGACAGGCCGCTGTCGCTGTCCAGCTTGGAGTAGCGGTTGGTGACAGAGATGTGCTCGTTCACATCCCACTCGGCCCCGAAGTTGATGCCCTTCTCACGCCGCCGGAAACCCACGGTGTCGATGTACGCGAAGGTCGGATCCACCGACCGGTACTCGCCTACCAGGCGCACGGCGCCACCCTTCGTATTGTACGAGAGCATGGTCGACAGCGCGTTGCCGTCCTGGTCATCGGTGACGCCCGAGCTCTTCGCCCAGTCCAGCGACCAGTTCATGTTGTCGTTGATCGTGTAGGTCAGGTCAACGCCCCAGAGCTGCTGGTCGCCCGTGGCAGTGGCGCCTGTGTCGATGTCGTAGAAGTACTTGATGATGACCAGAGACGTCGGCGGCACAGCGCGCCGGAAGATCACGCGCCCAATGGTGCGGAAGGCGTCATAGTCAACGCCCTCAAGCTGCTCGACGCTGTCTACGAGAACCGTCAGGGCCTTGTCGATAATCTGCCGCTCGCCCTTGTAGACCACACTCGTTCCGTCCACGATGATCGGTCGGTAGTTGGTGTCGAAGGGCCCGGTGCTGCCCGAACCGTTGTAAACGTCCTCCTGGTAGCCCACCGTGTCATACACCGATGAGCCGCCCTGGCGGTCCTGCTGGAGCGTGGTGACGCCCACCAGCATCCGGTCCTTCAGAACCGGAACTTCGGCCCGGAATCCGTACAGCTGTCCCGGCCCCTGGTTGTTGTAGCCCAGGGACTGGTAGCTCACGGATACGGTATCCGCGGCGGTGATGATCCGCGGCTGGCCATCCACGGGCTCGAAGTAGAGTTGCCCGGTGTCGTAGTCAAGGCGGTAGTCTGTCCCGAACTCCAGGAACTCCTCATTGACCTTGATGACCTCGCTGCCCTCAATGACCGGGGTGTACGTGAGGAAGTAAGGCCCCGCGGTGTCGTTCCCCACGAAGGTCTGGTTGCGCACGAGACCTTTCTCGCGGGTGTAGAAGCCCCGCGCGAAACCGTTGCCCGGGAGCTTCTGGTCGAACTGCCAGCCCTTTGTGGATTTGCGGAAGGCGACAAATTCGTTCCCGCCAAGCTGCAGGTCGAGGTCGCCGTAAAGCAGGGCAGAATCATGCCCGACGTATCCCGCAACCCACCGCGAATAGCGCTGTCCCCAGCCGCTGTCGGAGATGTCGGCCTCGAAAACCAGCTCTTTCCAGACAGGTCCTTCGAGATGCAGGCTGCTGCGCCGCACCACGCTGTCGGTATCCCAGCGCTGGCTCTCGTAGGTGGTCTTCGATCCCTCGACATCATTCTGCTGGAAGGTGAGGGTATTCTGGCCGGTGATGGTGACACCCTGGAAGAGATCGTTCTGCTCCAGGAACCGGGCAATGCCCGACTTCGGCTTCTTCTTCTTCGGCGCAGCGGCAGGAGCGCCAGGCGGTGTGCCGTCAGGCCCGGCGAAAGGAAACTGGACGGCCGGCGGCGCCTGGTCGGAGAAAGGGTCTCCCCCAAGGGGGATCGGCGGCGCCTGGCCTGCGGTGGGTGGCCCCGTTTCCAGGCCCGGGAGCGGGACTTGCTGCGCCGGCGACGTCTCCTGCCCGGGCGATGGCCCAACGGGCGGGGTCTCGGGCTGCTCCGTGGGCGCGGGCTGGGTCTCTTCCTGCGTTGCGGCCGGGGTCTCGTCCCCCGTGGCCTCTTGTGGCGTGGTGTCGGCACTGGCCGGGCACAAAAAACACAGCAGCGCGAGGGCCAGCCAGAGGGCCGCCCATGCGCCACTTCGTCGGAGAACACTTCCTGGGGAGTTGCGCCTACGTCTCACGGAATCTGCCGGCCCCACTTGTCTGGATCGGGTGGTAATGCGAGTTGGACGCCGGGCGCGCCCCATGTGTTCCCGCGACGCCCCAGATACGCATCAGGAGAAGAAGAAAGGCTGGCTCCAGGCGCGCAGGCCCGTCTCGCCGACAATCTCAATTCTAACATACTTCTCGCTACCGTTGCGCAAGTACCTGGCTCCCGTGAGCGGCGGCCGGTCCTCCGCCTGGATACACCAGCCCTGCTGGTTGTTGCCCAAGAAATTGATGGCCCGCGCCGGACTACAGTCCACCTCGATTCCGTCATCCGTGAGGCGGATGTCGTGGATCAGCGGGCCCATGGAGGCGTAGAAAAGGCCCCGGCGCAAGGCGTCCATGATCGCCTCGCGGGTGAGTTCGGCGGCGCGGATCATGGTGAACCCGCCGTAGAAATCCCACCCGCAGCGGTGGCCGTCGTCCACGCCGAAGACCAGTGTCTTCTCGCCGCGCACAAGCATGTCGTCCCAGTGCACCGACGAGATACCTTTGCCGATCTCAATCTCGCAGCCGTAGTTGATGACCTCGATCCCCAGGCAGTTGCGCAGGCCCAGCATGTCGTGGGCGACCAGGCAGGACCAGTACGGGTGCGCGATGAACCCGATGCCGCCCAGTTCGGCGATGCGGTCCAGGGTGTTCTGCGGGTGGTCTGTCGGGGCGGATGCCGCTTCGCCGGGCACCCCCACGCCCACGACGTGGTACGTGTGGCCCACTTCGCACTGCCCGCTGCCGTACTCAATGCCCTCGATGCACACGAAATCATGGGCGCAGTAGTCGCCGCAGGGCGTCACCTTCCCGTGGTCGGTGATCGCCAGCACGTGGTAGCCCTGCCGGCGGTAGTGGATCGCCACCTGTGCCGGGCTGAGCTTCCCGTCAGACTCGGTGGTGTGCGCGTGCAGGTTGGCCTTGTACCAGTTGCCCTCGCAGGCGAAGGGATTCTCGAGTTCCATGATGCGCGGCGCCTTTCGTGGAGTGGGTGTAAGAAGGTGTGTTTCGCGGGCGAACAAGGACGCACCTGCGGGGCCTGGAGAGGTGCGGGGGGAGCGGGAGGGGAAGAACAGAGTTGCGCAATGCAGGACCAGGGACAGCGAACGGCGGCCCCACCCCCGCGCGTCGTGACTGACGCGCGACCCCTCTCCTTCGCGGTGAGACTGCTCACGATGAGGGGAATGCGACGGACGGCCAACGGCAAGGGGGGCGCAAGTCCCCAACTGTGGGACGCATGGCCGAAGGCCTGTACCCCCGGGCTTCAACCCGGGGCGCCAGCGGGCCAGCCATCCAGGGAGATGTCTATCATGCGCCTGATCTGTACCGCGCTCATGTTCTGCTCGATCCCGGGCTTCGCGGCGCTGGATATCGTCCGCGACGGCGCGCCGGCAGCCACGGTCATTGTCGATGCCAACGCATCCGCCCAGGTGAGGGACGCCGCGCAGCTCCTCGTGAACTGCGTTGAGAAGGCCACCGGCGCCACTCTTCCCGTGCAGGCTGATCTGCCCGACGCGGGGGCGCTGATCTGCATTGGGCCGGGCGAGATCGCGAGTTCCTTCGGCCTGCACCAGGATGGCCTCGATGAGGACGGGTTCGACATCGCCTTCCCCGATGCAAAGACCGTGGTGGTTCTCGGGCCCACGGATTGGGGCACGGAGTTCGGCGTCTGCGAGTTCCTGGAGCGCTTCGTGGGCGTCCGCTGGCTGCTTCCGGGAGACAGCGGGACCGACATTCCGCGGGCGAACTCCATCAGCATTGAGCCGGAGCCCGTGCGTAGCGAGCCGGCCTTCTTCTCGCGCCTGTTTAGCGGCTTGTCCGGCAAGGCCCAGAGCGACTGGGCGCGCAGGAACCGGATGCATGGGCGGATCTCCTTCCACCACAATCTGATCCACCTGTTCCCGCCCGAGACCTACACGGAGTCGAATCCCGAGTTCTTCCCGGTGCGGGCCGACGGGACCCGCTTCCTGCCGCCGACCAACGACACCCACGCGTGGCAGCCTTGCTTCACCGCTCCGGGGATCGTCGACGAGGCGATCAGGAACATCGTCAAGTACTTCGACGCCAATCCCCAGGCGACGTCATACTCCCTCGGGACCAATGACTCCAGCGGCTACTGCCGTTGCGAGAACTGCCTGGCGCGGATCAGCGGCGAGAAGAACTTCCTGGGCCTCACGGACTACTCTGACCTGTACTACGACTGGGCGAACCAGGTGATCGAGGGCGTGCTCAAGGTGCATCCGGACAAGTGGTTCGGGTGCCTGGCATACAGCGAGGTGGCCGCGCCGCCGAAGAACGTGAACGTCCACCCGCGCCTGATCCCGTACATGACCTATGACCGCATGAAATGGGTGGACCCGGAAGTCCGCCAGCCGGGCGAAGAGGCCACGCGGCGCTGGGAGGCAAAGAGCCCCACGGTGGGCTGGTATGACTACATCTACGGGACTCCCTATGTCCTGCCCCGGGTCTGGTTCCACCACATGCGGGACTACTACTGGTTCGGCCATACTCACGGCGTCCGGGCCCTTTACGCGGAGGCCTACCCCAACTGGGGCGAGGGGCCGAAGCTCTACGTCTCGCTGAAGCTCCAGTGGAACCCCTACCAGGATGTTGACGCGCTCCTGGACGAGTGGTACGAGCGCTGCGTGGGTGAGGAAGCCGCCCCGTTCCTGAAGCGGTACTACGAGCACTGGGAGGACTTCTGGACCCGTCGCGCTCCCGGTTCGCGGTGGTTCACGCGCGGCGGCCAGTACCTGAGCTTCTACAATCCCGGCTACCTTGAGGACATTGACCTAGACGAGATACGCCAGAGCCGAGAGTGGCTTGAGGAAGCGGTCGCGAAGGCGGACACCGAGGAGCGAAAGGCCCGAGCGAGCCTCCTCCTGCGGGCCTTCGAGTACTACGAAGCCACGGCCTACGCGTACAAAGCGGACACGGTGCCCGAGACCCAGCCGATCACCAGCGTGGAACAGGCGCTGGCGGCTTTGGACAGTGCGGCCATTGCCGCCCATTACGGGGCGAAGCGGCGCCAACTCGCCCTGGAGGTGTTCCCGAAGGACCCCGTGCTCGTGCATCCCATCCCCATCGACCGCAACAGCCTGATGTCCGGCGCGAACTGGGGGTCAGGGTCGATCTGGCGCGTGTATGATCTCGCGTCGGACGAGGGGCCGGTTCGCGCGAAGGTGCGGGAGCTTGCCAAGACCAGCGAATCCGAGGCGGTGCGCGATCAGGCGAACCTGATGCTGCGGATACTTGACGGTTCGCGGGAGAGCCTGCTGAAGAACCCGTCCTTCGAGGAGGGACAGGGCGCCTCCGCAACGGGCTGGAGTTGGTGGGTGAAGTTCGAGACCGGGCGGATGCTGCGGTCGTCGGATGTGGCCCACTCCGGGCACTACAGTGTGCTCTGCGACGGGATGAAGCGCGGCGGCCCCGTGCAGGTCCTGCCCATTGAGCCCGGCAATTACGGGCTCACGTGCTTCGTCTATGTGCCGCAAGGGCAGCAACAGTCGGGCACGGCGGAACTGGCGATGACGTTGAGGGATGAGCAGGGCAACAACCTGCCGTCGCCTTCCACGAAGATCGTGCCGGCGCCGGGACGGTGGACCGCGCTGGCCATCGCCCATGAGGTTCCGGCGGAAGTCAGCGGCAAGGCGGTCAAGCAGGTGCTGCCGATCCTGATTGTGGACGGCTTCAACCCTGGCGACCGGCTGTACATCGACGACCTGTCTCTGGTGCGGCTCGATAACTGATCCGGGCGGCTTCCGGACCCGGCTGCTAAAGCCCCTTGCGCGCCGCCTCCAGGTGCCTCTTGACGTCGGGCTGGTTGGGCAGCATCTCTGCCGCCCGTTCCAGAAGCCGCACCGCCTCTTCGTCCTCACCGTTCAGGTGCAGGACATATCCCAGCGTGTCCATGATGGCGGGGTTGCCGGGCGAGAGGGCGTAGGCCTTGCGGGCGAGCTTGAGCGCCTCCGCCTTGTTCTTGCGCTTCTCCGCCAGCAGGTAGGCGAGGTTGTTCAGGGAGTTGACGTGCCGCGGCTGGAGCTCGATCGCCTTCCGGTAAGCCGCTTCGGCCTCATCGAAACGCTCCAGTTTCTCCAAAATGTATGCCTTGCGGCCATGCACGTCCGGCTGGTCGTCATGTACCTTGAGCGCTTCGTTCACGTGGAACAGAGCCTCTTCATAATCGCGAAGCTGGGTGTAGACGTCCACCAGGCCCAGTCGGGGAGCCAGAGCGTCGGGCGACATCATCAGCGCACCCTCGAACTCATTGCGCGCTTCTTTCGGCTTCCCTTCGAGAAGTAGAGAGCGCCCGCGCACCTGCAGGGACAGCGGGCTTGCGCCTCCGATGGCCTGCTCGAACTGGTCGGCCGCGAAGGCCGCGTCGCCGAACTCGCCCATGCTCAGGAGAAGGTTGGCCGTGAGCATCCACACGCCCACATTGCCAGGAGCCAGTGCGGAAGCCTTCTTCAGCGCGTCCAGGGCCCCTTTGCGGTCCCCCATCCATTCCCTGTATCCCGCCAGCACGAGCAGGTTCCGCACTCGAGTCTGGCGTTTCCAACCCGCGGAGTACCGCTTCTCGACTTGGGCCTTGTCCGCTTTATCAGCCGCGAGAATGTACCCGGACAGCATCTGCATCGATGGTTCCCGAGACAGGCGCCCGCTCACATCCTCCCGCGTCGCCTTGGCTCCTTCGATGTCGCCGTTCTCCAACTGGGATACGGCCTTGCGCAGGATCGCCTGCGCCTCAATGGTCTCCGAAGTCGTCGGTTCCGGAGTCACCATTGCGAACACCCAGAAAACCCCGACGATGAAGATTGCGAACGCGACCGTGGCCGCGAGGTACGGGGCTACGCGGCGCACAGCCTCGGGGTCATCGTCCGCATCGCCAACCCAGGCAGGCTGGGGCCTGTAGTCCACCGTGACGCCTTCCGGCACGCGGCGCAGACCCAGCTTGACGCGCAGGCGGTTCTGCCAACGGCGAAAACGGGTGAGCCAGCGCTCCTGCGCCCGCCTCGTCCTGCCGTCACCACCCCGGAAAGACCTGCCGCCTTCCGGTTCTATGCCATCTGGGAGCATGCATCTGCCTCCACGTCGAAAGCCTCGAACCGCGGCGAATCCCGCCGTCGCACGGGACTGCGCCGCGCCCCCGGTTCATCAGTCCTGCGCTAGCATACAGCTTGCGGCCAGGCTTGCAGTCTCTCATGAGCGAAGCGCAGGCACTCACCGTACAGCACCAGTTGCATCTCCAATATCTCTTCGTGGGTGCACAACAACGCATTGTCGCCTGCGAAACCGACGGGGCACTCCAGGGTGAACGACATCGCCCCGCTCACGTGAAACAGCGCGCTTGTCAGGTTGAACGGCGGGCCGGGCGGCTGATCGCCGTCGCAACCGGGTGTGAAGGGCTCGCTGAAGGGTATTCCAGCGGCCGAGTATGCTTCCTTCAGACGGCCCGCGAACTCCGCGCATTCCCTCTTGACGTACATCGGCACGTACGCGGGCTCCAGCACAGCCACCGCGGAGGGGTGACCGTGCAGGCCGCAGATCAACTCCG
>JAGPGE010000172.1 GCA_018056145.1 Armatimonadota bacterium | reverse complement strand
GCGGGGTTCGGTCCCGACGACGCACCGGCCGACCTGGAATGGATGGCGGAGAAGATCGCCACATTGCGTGTGTTCGGAGATGACGACGGCCGGATGAACCTCGCTGTGGGCGAGATTGGTGGGGAACTGCTGGTGGTGCCCAATTTCACCCTCTACGGCGACTGCCGCAAGGGCCGGCGACCCGGCTACTCCGGCGCCGCGGCCCCCGAGATAGCAGCGGCACTCTTCGACCAGTTCTGCGACCATCTGCAGAGCCTGGCGCCCGTGCAGCGCGGGGTTTTTGGGGCGCACATGCATGTGAGCCTCACCAACGACGGCCCTGTGACCCTTCTGCTGGACAGTGCCAGGACTTTCTGACGGACGTACCCATCAAGCATGAGACGCCGAAACGGGAACACCGACAACAACCAGCGCGCCCGGGCGAACAAACGCCGGGCCGAGATACGCCGCCGCATCGGCGACCAGCTCATCGAGGAGGGCATCATCGATGAGGCCATCAAGCACTACGAAGCGGCCACCCGGCTTGACGGCCGCAATGTAGGCGCGCGCCTGTCTCTCGCCGACAGCTACTTCGCCCTCGAGATGCCCGCCAAGGCCTACCGGGCGTACCGCAAGGTCCTGCGCACCGACCCCAGCAACGCGGACTGCCACTTTTCCCTGGGCGAGTTTTTCCTTTCACTCGGGCGCCCCAGGGCTGCTGCGAAGGCGATGCGCCGATCCATCGAATGCGACCCCGACCGGGCATACTACGTGTACCGGTTGGGCGAGATCTACATCATCATGGGCGACCTCGAGGAAGCCGGGACGCTCTTCGAGCGCGCCATCGAACTGGCCCCGGAAGACCCCTTCTACCGCTACAAGATGGGCGAGCTCCACTTCCGCTGCGGGCGCGTGGAGGAGGCCATTGAGCAATACGAATTGTCCTGCCGCCACGCCCCGGCGGATGACTTCTACCACGCCCGCCTCGGCGCCGCATACGCGCGCAATGAGCAGCACGAAGACGCCCTGCACATGTTCCGCCGAACCGTCCGCATTGAGCCTTCGAACGCCGCGTACCGGTACGTTCTGGCCGAGCAACTCGCCCTCATGGGGCTCGAGGAAGAGGCACGGGAGCAATATCAGCGCGCGGGCCGTCTGGACGAGTACGACATGCACAGCGTCCGCAAACTCCTGGTGCGCTGCGGAACACTGGGCGAGGACGAGACCGAAGACCCATTCGGCGAAGAGCCCGATCAGCGCGCGCCCATGATGTGACCGAGAGCGCAACCTCCTGTCAGCGCCGTAAGCCGGCCGGCACATCCCCACGCTAAGGAAGCCCACCTGTGAGCATGCGCATTCTGTGTCTCGAAGTCGGTCCGCTGATGGCCAACTGCTACATCGTCGCCTGCGGGCAGACCGGCAGGGCGATGGTAATTGACCCCGGTGGAGATGCTGACCGCATTCTCGCTGCAATCCGAGAAGCCAGCCTGACCGTGGACATCGTCGCCGACACCCACTGTCACCCGGACCACATCTCCGCGAACTGCGACCTGCGTGATGGTCTCACGGCAACGCAGGAAGCCCCGGCACGGATCATGATCCATCCCGCCGACAGGGAATCCGTTGAAAACCCGCCCATGCAGTGGCTGCTCATCGGCATGCGCCCTGATCCGTGCATGGTGGATGCGACCTTCGACGAGGGAGACGTACTGGCGGTGGGCGGTCTGCGGGTGAAGGTCATGCACCTGCCCGGACATTCGCCGGGTGGCGTGGCTCTTGTTGCTGATGGCGCGGTGTTCACGGGAGACACATTGTTCGCGGGGAGCGTGGGCCGCACCGACCTGCCTGGGGGAAGCTGGCCGCAACTCCGGGACTCGCTGCGCCGTCTGATCACCGAACTGCCCGGCGAGACCGTAGTCTATCCTGGCCACGGCCCGGCATCCACCATTTCCGACGAGGTTCAGATGAACGAGTGGTTGCAGGACCTATAGGAGCTGCAGCCACTGCAGCGGGGCATCACAGTCGGCGTTGCCCGTCCGCTGTCCGTAGGGCCTGCACCTGTGGCGCGCCGGCCATTGCCTTCGCCGTCCGCCTTCCAAAGGGGCCGCATGGGTCCTCGGCCCGAAGGCACGAGGGGGACCCATCCGGCCCGGTCGTCGCCTTCACAGCGGATGAGGTTCTGGCGGTCGAGACGCCCACCGCACGCGTGTGCCCCCTACAGCCCAAGAACCGCCGCCGCATTCCCTCCGAGAATCGCCGCAAGGTCTTCAGCCCCAATATCCGCCCGCCGGATCTTATCGCAGTTCACCGCCGGGTATACGAAGGGCATGTGTGTTCCAAACAGAAGGCGCGCGCTGCCACACTCGTTGACAATCGCCTGCGTCGCCCTCATCGGGCTCTTCACGTAAGACAGGTCTACCCACACCTGTGCCCCTTCCCCCGCCTCCGCAAGACACCGCCTGGCTTCAGCCGCATTGCACCCCACCAGCACGAACTTCCCGCCGGGGACTTCCTCCACCAGCTTCAGGAAGTCCTCCAGCGGCGTCGGCGGGACGAGAAGCTGCCAGTGGTGGAACCGCTCATCCTCCACCCGCACAACCAACAGCACCGGAAGGCCTGCGTCCGTCGCGGCCCGGCACAATTCTACACACTCAGATTCCCACGCCCGGTAGCCATGGTAGTTCGGGTAGAGTTTCAGTGCACGGCAACCCAAGCTCGTGATACACGCGGACAGGTCATCCAGCGCCCCCGGATACCGCGGGTTCAGCACCGCCGCCGGCAGTATCCGCTCCCGCACTCCCGGCACCGCATCCAGTTCCTCGGCAAGCTCCTGGTTGGCCGCATGGCAGTTGCGGTACGTGATCCCCTGCACAGGTCCGGCAAGCGCCCGGTGGATGCCCCACTGGTCCATCATGTCCAGCACTCCGCGCACGCTGTACTGCGGCAGGCGCCGGAACGCCCACGGCCCGATGTCGGCGTTGATGTCCACGCACAGGTTCATCGCGGTCTCCCCGCTTCCGCTCACATGCGCTCGGGCGCGCTGATCCCCAGTATGCCCAGACAATTGCGCAGCACGGTCTGCGTCGCGTGGACAAGCTTCAGCCGCGCCTGCGACATCGCCGGCGCGTCCGGGTCCAGCACCCGGCAGGTCCCGTAGAACTGGTGGAAGCTCTGGGCAAGGTCCCGCGCGAAGAACGTCAGCCTGTGCGGCGCCCGATACTCAGCGGCGGTCAGCAACCCATGGGGATATTCGGCGATCCGCCTCATCAGCGCGAGTTCATCCGGGTCGGTGAGCAGCGACAGGTCCGCGTCGCCGTCGTTCTCACGGATGATCCCCCGTTCCACGCCTTCCCGCAGAATGCTGCAGATTCGTGCGTGCGCGTACTGCACGTAGTACACGGGGTTGTCTTGGCTCTGCGCGCGGGCAAGGTCCAGGTCGAAGTCGAGATGGGCATCCACGGTCCGCATCAGGAAGAAAAACCGGGTGGCGTCCCGCCCGATCTCGTTCACCAGGTCCCGCACCGACACGATCGCTCCGCGCCGCTTGCTCAGCCCCAGCGGCTGCCCGTTCTCCAGGAACCGTACCTGCTGGTAGATGATGATCTCGCAGGTGCCCCGGCCCAGAGCGTCGATGGCCGCCTTCAGCCGCGGCACATACCCGGCATGGTCCGGGCCCCAGACGTACACGAGGTGCTCGAAACCCCGGTCGAACTTATTCGCCGCATAGGCCAGGTCCGAAGCGATATAGGTGAATGCCCCTGTACTGCGCCGGAGCACCCGGTCATCCTCGTCCCCGAAATCCCCTGTCTTCAGCCAGATCGCACCGTCCTTCTCGTACGCCAGACCGCGGTCCACGAGACTGTCCACCTCGCGCGCCACCGCACCGGCTTCGTGCAGAGACTGTTCGCTGAACCACACGTCAAACTCGATGCCCATCGCCCGGCAATCCTCGCGCAGGCCGTCCACCATGGTCTGCTCAACCAGCCGCGAGAATGCCAACGCGCCATCATCATCCACGGGAATCGACAGGTGCGCGTCCCCGTCGGAATCCAGAAGCCCCTGAGCGAGATCGATCACATACTGCCCCTGGTAACCGTTCTCGGGCAGATCCGTGGGTTCCCCGGCCAGGGTCCGATAGCGCGCCTGCACGGACGCCCCGAACAACTTGAGCTGTGTATTGTCCGGGCCATCGTTGATGTAGTACTCCCGCTCAACGCAGTAACCCACTGCATCCAGCAGCGACGCCAGCACATCGCCATAGGGGCCGCCGCGGGCATTGCCGATATGGATCGGACCCACGGGATTGGCGCTGACGAACTCCACCTGCACCCGTTTGCCGCGGCCGGCGTTGCAGCGCCCGTAGGCTTCGCCTTGCTCGCAGCAGCGCGCGATAACCTGCGCCAGCCAGTCCTGAGAGAGCCGGAAGTTGATAAAGCCCGGCCCGGCGATCTCCACCGTCGCCAGAAGCGGGTCCTCCGGCATGTGGTCGATGATCGCCTGGGCCACTTGGCGCGGGTTGCACTTCGCCTGGCTCGCGAGAACCATTGCCGCGTTCGTCGCGAAGTCCCCGTGTTCCGGCTTCTTCGGCAGCTCAATCTGCACGTCGATGCTGACTTGCGGCAGCGCGCCGCTTCCCACGGCAGCTTGAACAGCGCGGGTGACCAGGTCCTTCAGCAGTTCACGTTGCATCCACGGGTTCACGCCTTTTCGGAGAGTATGTTACCAGTCGATGAGGCCCGGCAGGCGAGCGGCGATTGCACCGAGAGTGTACATGGCCGCCATAACGCCGACCACCATCTGAGGCACGCCGCGGCGCCAGAATGCATGAGCGATGGGAATTCGCCCGGACGGCTTGCGAAGCCATTCCGACAGCAGGCGCTGGCCCGCCTCAATCCCGTGCCTCAGCTCCGCGGTCGTCGGTCGCCGGGTGGTGAAGTTGTTCTGCAGGAAGAACCCGACGTGATGCCTGCCCAGCCATCCCAGAACCACAATCCCCATCGAAATCGCGGGGTTCACGGAAAGCAGCGGCATCCCGATCAGCAGCGCGGGCAGGATACCCGCCAGCAGATTGCTCCCGCAGCGCAGGTGGGCCCGGGGCATCTCGGCCACGAAAGGCTCCCATCCAAAGACGCCGTGCTTTTCGATGGCGTGGACGGTCATGTGCTCGGCAGCGTGGTGTCCCGCCAGCGATGTGAAGCGCAGAATCGTCAGGAAGACGAAGAATGTGAGCACATTCACCCCCGCGCGCGCCACCGCCCAGCGCACTGGGTCAGCGGGCCCGCCCATCTGCAGCAGGAGCGCGACCAGAGGCATGTTCAGCGGCCGCAGGTACTGCTCGAACATCCAGACCAGCACATAGGTGGGCACCAGCGAGATCATGCCCAGAGCCACGATGCTGAACCCCGTCGCGAACAGGCCCCAGAAGCTGGCCGTGCCATTCGTGCCCGTGGACAGGAACACGCCATGGGGCATGGCCGTGCCCGAAATCCGGGGCGGCTTGATGAACGGCTGGAGGCTGCATGAACCGATATGGTGGTTGGCGTATGACATGGTAAGCTGCCCAAAGAGCGCCACGGGCCGGCAGACATTGTAACCGATAGAGGGCCAGAGAGGGAACGGGTGTGACCCGCACATGATTGCGACGCCGCCGCGCTTGCCGTCCGGAGGGGCCGCATGGGTTTTCGGCCTGAAGGCACGCGCGGGCCCCATCCGGCCCGGCCGTTCCTTCGTGGAAAGACGACAGAAAACCGGGCCGGATGGGGTCCCTCCAGAATCGCTTCGCGGTCCTGGTTCCCTGTGCGGCCCCTGCGAACGGCCACTTCACCCGCGTGGGGCGGGCGTCTCGACGCCGCCCGTTCTCCCCTACAACATCCGCGCGATCACCAGTATCGCCGGCGCCAGCAGGACTCCCGTCACGTTCGTTGTCAACCACAGCGCCCCCGCGAGGTCCCGGTTGAGCCCGAACACATCCGCCAGCATCACCCCGAGAATCGCCACCGGAGCCGCAGACTGGATGAACACCACCCGCAGCGCGTCATGATCCGCCGCCTGCCAGTATCCGAACAGATACGCCAACCCCAGCCCCACCACCGGCGAGAGGATGAACTTCGCCCCGTGCATCACCAGGCACTGCCGCCAGTACGTTTTCACCGAAGACAGTCGCAGGCCCAGGCCGATGGCCAGCAGGAACGCCGCGGTCGCAGCGGGCATGGCGATATCGATGATGAACGCCGACTCCGGCAGCTTCGGCACATCCGCTATATTCAGCGCCAGCCCCGCGATGATGCCCAGGATCGGATTGCGCGTCTGCCCGTCCTTCGCAAGCGCCGCCAGCGCCTGCAGCACGCCGTCATGCCCGCTGTCCGAATGCCGGCGGCCAATGAAGAACCCCAGTGTAAACACACCCGGCATGAAAGACGCGCAGTACAAAGACCCAAGCGCCGCACCTTCCGCGCCCAGCGCCGCGAAAGCAAGGAAGGTGCCGTAAGTGAAGCCCACGTTGCTGAACATGGTCGCCGTGGTGAAGGGCCCGGCGTCAGCGCGGGGCAGGCGCATCAACCGCGACAGCGCCGCGCCCACGGGCCACAGAGCCACGTAGAGCGCGATCCCGAAGATCGGCAGAGCGAGGGTGCGCGCATCCGGCCGCTTCATCGCCCACAACGCTAGGCAGATGACCGTCGGTTGGATCCAGGTCAAAGTAGCGCGGTTCACCGGCCCGGCCCAGGTCTCCGCCACTCGCCCGGACTTGCGCAGACAGTACCCGGCGATGAGCCCGCCGAGGATCACCGTCATGGTGCGCAGCGCGTCGATGAAGAGGCGTTCGTCCACCTGTTGGGGTGCTCCGAAACAGACGTAATGCCCCAACTCAGGCAACGGGGCATGAGCCGGGAGCATACCACCGCAATGCGGGCAGCGCAAGGCGAGGCAAGTGCGCCGGGAGGGGTCCATGCGCTCGATGACGAACCGGCTCTCGCCCATTGCCGTCACGATGCGCGAGCAGGAGGACACCCATGCCACGTCGACCCGTGCGAATCGACGCAGACTTCCCCGGCGGGAATATAGTCGTGGAACGCTGGGAGGGAGAACATGTCTGGCTGCACCAGGACCTGCGGGATACCACGACGTGGTGGTTCTACTGGCACTTCCGCGCGCGCAACATCTACGGCCGCACGGTGCGTTTCCATTTCACTAATGGTGACGTCATGAGCGCCGCGGGCCCAGCATACAGCCTCGACGGCAAGCCCTGGCAATGGCTCGGCGCCGCGAATACCCGCGCAGATGGGTTCGACTTCACCTTCGCCCAGCGCTGCCGCGAGGCCCGGTTCTGCTTCTCCATCCCCTACCTACAGGCGGACTGGGAGGCCTTCGCCGCCCGCATCGGTGAGCGGAAGGGCGTGAAGCACGGGGTCCTGTGCACCACTCGCAAGGGCAGGCCGGTGGAGACCCTCTCGATCAAGCCGACACGCAGGGCCCGGGCCAAGCTCCTGGTCGCCTGCCGCCACCACTGCTGCGAGATGATGGCCAACTACGTACTAGAAGGCCTGCTGGACGCAGTCATCCGCGACCCGGCGGGGGCCTGGCTGCGGGAAAACGTGGACGTATTCGCGGTGCCCTTCATGGACAAGGACGGCGTTGAGGACGGTGATCAGGGCAAGAACCGCGCTCCCCGCGACCACAACCGCGACTACAGCGAAAAGAGCGTGCATCTCGAAACCGCGGCCATGCGCAGGAAGATACCGGCGTGGCTCAAAGGCCTGCCCTTCGTCGGCATGGACTTTCACTGCCCCTATGTGAAGGGAGGACGGGACGACTCCGCGTATTTCGTGGGGCACCCCGGCGAAGGCCAATGGGAGGAACTGCAGCGTTTCAGCGCGATCCTTGAAGCCACCCGCGAAGGCCCTGTGCCCTTCCATGCGTCAGACAACCTTGAGTATGGCAAGGAATGGAACGTGCGCACCAACGAGGAGCAGGGGATGGGCTTCGGGCGCTGGGTCTGGACGCTGCCGGGGATCATCCTTGCCACCGCCCTGGAGACCACCTACTCGGTCGCCCACGGGGTCCTGATGACCCCTGACGGCGCCCGCGGCCTTGGCCGCGACATTGCCAGGGCACTGGGGCTTTACCTGCAGGAAAAGCTCGGGGAGTGAGGGAAGGGTTCTCTGTACTGGCCGCGCAGTGGGGGACTGGCAATCCCGCCTGTCCGCGTCTGATAGACCCCGGTCGGCCGTCCCCAATCCGTGAGGTGATCGCCATGGCCCTGTCTCACGCCCTCCTCTGTCTCCTCGCCGCCTCCTGCATACCCGCATCCGCCGCTGAACTCGCCGCCCATTACCCCCTGGATGGTGGCCCGAACGCGTCCGACGCCTCCGGTAATGGACACCACGGCGTGCTGGCCGGCGATTGCGCCTGGATTGAGGGCCCCTTCGGCGCAGCCCTCGACCTGTCCGGCGCAAGCGGCTACGTTGATTGCGGCACGATTCCCGAACTCGACCCGCGCGACGGCATCTCCCTCGCAATCTGGTGCCATCCGCGCACCCGGCGCGGCGGGCTGATCAACTGGAGCACCGGCGGCGGGTGGGTTGACGAGCGCCTGGTGCTCGCCGTCAACACCTGGGAGGGCCAAGACCAGTTCATGGCCTGCCTCGCCAACGGGACTGAGGTCCAGCAACTGCGGCCCCTCTGGCCCCTTGAGCCCGGCCGCTGGACCCACGTCACTCTCACCCTGGACGGCCGCTCGGTACGCATCTACCGGGACGGCCTGCCCTTCCTCTCTGCCAGCCAGTCGGTCCGCCCGGACATCGAGGGCGTGCCCCTGCGCCTGGGCTTCTGCGAGGGCCTCGGGCACTCTTTCTTCGACGGCCTCCTGGACGAGGCCCGCGTCTACAGCGGAGCATTGTCCCCCGACGAAGTCTTCGCCCTGTACCGCTCCCAAGCCGAAACGCACGGCGTCGATGCGTCACAGTTCCGTAGACCCGAGATCATCGTCGACGCTTACCCCGACGCCGGAAGCATCCTCATCGCCGCCGATGCCCGGAGAATGCGGCCCCTGCCCGAAGGCGCCAGTCTGAGCGCGCAGATCATCCCCGCTCCAGGCGGCGAGCCGCTGGTCAGCCGCAAGGGCATTCCGGTTCCCGCCTCCGGACCCGCCGAGATCATCCTCAGCGCCGGAGATCTGCCCCCGGGTGACTACCTGGCCCGGGTGAGCCTGCATGACGGCAACGGCGCGACAGTCGGCGATCCCGAGCAGACCGCCCTCACCTGGACCGCACAGCCCGAGGCTTTCCGCGGAGTGCGCATCCTGAACAACCTTGCGTGGGAGCTCCTCACCCTCAAAGATCCAGTCCCCGTGGGCCCGCGCGACTACTCCTTCCGCCAGCCCATGAAGCGCTGGGGCTTCTTCCGCGCCAACGCGGAGATCGCCGACGGCGCCCGCGCATCGCTCTTCCTGGACGGCGAACCGGACCCGGTCCTCACCCTTGATCAGCCCGGCGAATCCACAGCCGAAGCCATGCGGTTCCTGCCCGCCGGGGAGCACT
>JAGPGE010000171.1 GCA_018056145.1 Armatimonadota bacterium | reverse complement strand
GCTCTGGGCCGCGCCGTCATCGACAATGTCGAGAAGGTCGTCGTCGGCAAGCGCGACGCCGTCCGGCTCTCTCTGGTCTGCCTCCTGTGTGAGGGCCACGTGCTCCTGGAGGACGTGCCCGGTGTCGCCAAGACCATGCTGGCCCGGGCGCTGGCGCTCTCCGTGGGCTGCACCTTCGCCCGGGTCCAGTGTACGCCGGACCTGCTGCCCTCCGACGTCACCGGGGTGTCGGTCTTCAACCAGAAAGCCCTGGAGTTCGAGTTCCGCCGGGGCCCCGTCTTCCACCAGATCCTCCTGGCCGACGAAATCAACCGCGCCACGCCCCGGGCCCAGTCCTCGCTGCTGGAGTGCATGGCCGAGCGCCAAGTCTCCGTGGATGGCCAGACATACGCACTCGCGCGGCCTTTCATGGTCCTCGCGACCCAGAATCCCATCGAGCACGAAGGGACCTTCCCGCTTCCGGAAGCCCAGCTTGACCGCTTCCTCATGCGCATGAGCATCGGCTACCCTTCTTTCTCGGACGAGAATGAAATGCTGGAGCGCCTGCGCCTGGCGCATCCCATCGACCAGCTCGGGCAGGTCATCTCCTCCGAGCAGCTCATTGCCGCACAGGCCGCGGTGCGCGAGGTGTTCGTGCACGAGAAAGTGCGCGAATACATCGTCCGCCTGGTCCATGCCACCCGGCGCACCACGGACCTTGCCATGGGTGCGAGCCCCCGCGCATCCATCGCCCTTTACCGCACCGCGCAGGCTCTCGCCGCCCTGGACGGCCGCAATTATGCTGCCCCCGACGACGTGAAGTACGTGGTCAAGAGCGTTCTCAGTCACCGCGTCATCGTCGCTCCCGAAGCCCGGCTACGCGGGCATGGAAGCGGCGAGATCATCGACGCGCTTGTGGAGAGAGTCCCGGCTCCCGTGGAGAAAGGGCGCGGCTGATGAAGCGCCGACGCATGACCGCGCTGGCAACAGCGCTGGCATTTCTGGTCATTGCGCTGGTCTTCCGCATCGGCTTCTTCGCCTATGCGTTCTACGCCGCCATGCTGGTGGCGGCCATCGCCTACCTGATGACTTATGTGAGCCTGGACGGGCTCACGGTCCAGCGCCACTGCACCATGCGAAATGGAGAGATCGGCGAGGAGGCAGTCGTCACGGTTGGCATCCGTAACCAGAAGCCCAACTTCGTCCCCTGGGTCATCATGGAGGACATTCTCAGCGACGGCGTCACCATACTCGAGGGCGCCAATTCGCGGGCCATGGTCATGCGGCCCATGGGGGCCACAACTCTGCGCTACCGCATCCGCTGTGACCGCCGGGGCTACCACCGCATCGGTCCGGTGCTCTTCGAATCCGGCGACTTCTTCGGCCTCACGCGGCGGTTCGTCTGCGGACCGGACACCCTCTTCATCACCATCTACCCCAAGGTCCTACCCATCGACAAGTACTCCGTCCCCACCCACCGGCCGCTGGGCGAGACCACGGTGCGCATGCGGATCTTCGAAGACCCAACCCGCATCGCCGGGGTGCGCGAGTACCAGCAAGGCGACCCATTGCGCCGGGTTCACTGGAAGGCCAGCGCGCGCACAGGGCAACTGCACTCGAAGATCTACGAGCCCTCATCGGTGCAGGGCGCGAATATCATCCTGGACTTCAACACTCGCTCCTGGGACGGCTCCGGCAAGGAACGCCGCACCGAATTCGCCTGCACAGTCGCCGCTTCGCTGGCGTCCCATCTCGCATCGCGCGGGGTGGACCTCGGCTTCGTCAGCAATGGTGTGGACGCCGCGGACGTGATCGACGTTGAGCCCATTTCCGTCGAAGTCGCCCACCGCGATGAGGCCCGGCAACTCCTGGACCGCCGCAAGGTATCAGAACGCCTGCGCCCGGTGGAGGTGGCAGTCCGGCGCGGGCAGGAAAGCATCATGCTGGTCATGGAGTCCCTGGCGCGCCTGGAACTGAGCGGCGGATTCTCACTGGCTGAGATGATCGCCCGAGAGTACAATGCATGGCCGCGTGAGGACACGGTCATACTCATTGTACCGGAGCTTACACCCGAACTGGGGCGCGAGATTGCACGGCTCAAAAGCACGGGGTTCAGCGTTCTAGTACTAATGATTGATAACCCTAACAGCGCTCCACGCGCGCAGGCGGTGCTCGAAGGTCTTCGGGTGCCGATGATTCACCTGCGGCGAGAAACAGACCTGCACAGCATCGTCATCTGATGCGCGTTACCATTTCCGGAGCGCGTGGGAGAAGAGATGCGAGGATACCACTACAGTTTCTTGAGGGTAAACGGCGCGTTCTCCCGGGCCATCGTCTGGTTTGTGGCCGCAGGCGCCGGCGCCCTGGTCTTCTTCGTGCTCCAGACCTGCTTTCGCCTGTCCCAGTGACCCGATCCCGGAGCTCCCGACCCTCCAATGGCCGACGACGAACTGACCCGCAAAGAGCCTGAGGCTCCCGAGCAAGAAGCGTCCGGCGAGACTGACATCCCGGACGGCTCGGTGGTCGCCGCCCAAGCTCCCGACGTGCCGCCCATCGAGCAGGAGCCGGAAGAGCAGGAGGAGCCGATCTTCGACTGGCTCACCGAACTGGCCATTCCCCTGAGCATCTTCGGCCTGTTGGGTTGCCTGCTGTTCTACCTCATCGACCTGCGCCAGGCGCTGGGCGGCGAGTTCTCCGGCGGCCTGCGTTGGATCTGCTTCTTCTTCCTCGCCGCGGTCATCGGCATCACCCGCATCCGCACCAAATACGGCACCGGCCTTCTCGCGCTCCCGTACATGCTCGCGCTGTCAGCGGTCATGGTCCTTGCGGTCATGCGGTTCACGATGACCGAGGGTGCGCTGGCGGGCAGCCTCACGCCCTCAGGCGCCCTTTTCTCCATCCTGTTCAACTTCAGCCTCGTGGCGCTCATCTGGTGGCTCGCAGACAAGGTGACCCGCGAAACCACCCTTGAGGAGAACATCGCCTACTCCCTGAACCAGGGCCTGATGTCCGACTGGAACGGCGCGGAGGGCAGGACGAAAGGCGCCCGGCATCCCGGCCGCGCGGTCTTCTGGGTCTCTGTCGCCGCGATCATCGCCTTCGGACTCGGCACCCGCGCGATCGGTGACCAGGGACGCATGGCAGGGCATGCTTTCTACACCATGGCGGGCTACGTCTTCTTCGCCCTGCTCCTTCTCGCTCTCACCAACCTGTCGGCAATCCGCATGGACGTCCGTCGCCGCAAGGTGCGCATGGCCTGGAGCCTCGCACCCACATGGATCATCATGAGCGTGGTCCTGGTGCTGCTCGTGGTGGTCGTCTCGGCCTTCCTGCCCCGGCCGCGGATGGACACGCAGCGGGGGATTACTTTCGCGAACCGCCCCGGCTGGCTGCACGATCCGAGCGAGGGCATCAGCGGCTGGACGCCCGGCAGCGGGTTCTCCCAGCCGCCTTCGGGGCAGACCGCTCCGGGCCGCGACCCGGACACAACCGGCGAGGGCGCTCCCACCCAAGCCGGCGCCGACCAGACCCAGGGATCCTCCGGGCAGCAACCCACCGATGGCTCAACCAGCGATCAGGGACAGGCCGGCACCGAAGGCGGCGCCGGGCAATCCCAGTCCCAGGGCGCATCCGGCTCCGGTCAGGGGCAGTCATCCGCCGCCGGGCAGAGCGGCGGGCAGGGTGATTCCGGCGCGGGGGGCCAGGGCGGCGAAGGCAGCGAGGGGCAGGCGGAGTCATCTCAGCGCGGCCAGGAGCGTAAGTTCGCCTGGTGGCTTCTTCTTCTGCTGCTGCTCCTGCTTGCATTGCTCATCTACCTGCTCATCCGCTACCGCAGGCAGGTCATGGCATTCCTGCGCGCTCTCGCCACGCCCTTCCAGGCCATGTGGCTGGCGTTCCTCGCCTTTCTGGAGCGCCTCAAGCGCATGCTCGGGCTGGGCGGACGCCGCGGCGATGACGAGTGGGCCGACCTGCCATCAGACCCCTTCGCGGACATCTGGGAGCAGCGCGATCTCGGCGCCAACATGACCCCCGCACAGATCGTCCGCCATGTCTACCGCGCGTTTCTGGCCTTCTGCTCCCTGCGCGGGCACCCGCGTCCCGGCCACCAGACGGAGTTCGAGTTCCTGCGCACTGTCCCCCCACGGATCGGGTTTGAGCCCGACGACCAGAAGGATATAACTGCTATGTACGTCTTTGCAACCTACAGCCCGAACGAAGTGGGCATGTCCCTGGTCGACAAAGCCAAGGCCATCTGGTCCCGGCTCCGTCCAGCCATCGACCACGCCCTCGCTGCCCAGGGCGGCCCCCCAGGCAAATAGCACGGCCCCTAACCATCCGGCCCTCCCATTGGAGGTCACACCATGCGCCACTTGACCGCATGCGTTCTCATCCTCGCCGCTGCTGCCCTGTGCTTCCAGGCATCAGCCGGCGTCGCCCTCACCTATAAGATGGCGAAGGGCGACGTCCTGCGCTACCAGTGCGACACCACCGGCGACGGGACCATCAACGCTCTCGGCCGCACCGGCCCCGTGCACATGGACGCCCATTTCGTCTACGTCATGGCCTGCACCGCCGTGGATGAAGCCGGGTTCATGACCATCTCCCACCGTCTCGAGAACGTGGAAACGGAAGCGTCCTGGTCCGGCCAGGATATCCCCGTGTCACTCAACATCCCCGAGATCATTACGGTCATGTCCCCAGGCGGGACCTTGCTCAGTACCCGGGTCATTCGCCCGGAAGCCCCCGAACCCACCGCTGAGGGCGGGCTCATGGGGGCTCTCGGAGGGGCGCTGGCGGGCGGGTCCCAGCTCGATGTGGGCCAGTTCTTCGGCGAACTCCACGGCCCCGGGTTCCCGGTCGAGGCGGTCGAGCCGGGCAAGCGGTGGCAGGAGACCCTCAAGCTGAAGACCCAGTCCGGCCAGCTCATGCCGGTCACCTACACCACCACGTTCCTCGACTACGCGAAGCTCACCGGCGTCAACTGCGCGCGCCTGAAGACCGACTACGAGATGCCGCTGGACCTCGGCCTCATCGCCGGCCCCCTGTTCAACCTGCGCGGCACCCAGCGCGGCAGCCAGATCTCGTACTTTGACTATGAGGGCGGCAAGGTCATGCGCTTCGACGGCATCTCCGACACCCAGGTGGTCATGGAGACGCCACAGCTCTTCGGCTCGGCCGCCGGGAACCAGTCCAGCGTATCGATGACCATGCGCTCAAACACAACGGTCGTGCTGAAGTAGCGCTCCGGAGATGAACCGGCTGTTCGCCAGCCGTCAGCCTTCTGTCGTCTGGAGGGCGGGGCTCGTAGCCCGCCGGTCATCCATCGCCACCTCCGCTCTCCCGGAGGCTTGTTGCATGAAAGACTCCTGGCTTCGCGCCATCCAACTCCGCCGGGCGCTGCTGGTGGTGGCGGCGGTTGCGATCCTCGCCCTCCTCGTCATCATGGCCCGGCTCGTGGCCCTTCTCGACATCCTCATGCCGCTATCATGAACCTCCAACACAAACGATACGGCGCCCCTATTGGGGCGCCGTATCGATTCTCAGAGCCGCAGTCCGGCTCAGAAGTTGTCGGCGTTCGGGTCCTTCGGCGGCCGCACACCCACGCACAGGCTGCTGAACTCGCTGACGCGCCACTCGCCGCGGTCATCCTTCTCCATACTCAGCGGTCGCGCAGTGTCGGCGCCCGAACTGCGCACGAACATGCGCAGGCTGGTGCTCGTCTCGGTCGGGGCCTCTCCGTCCTGGTAGTAAGTTTCGATCTCGATGGCCGAGACATCGTCCACCTTGTACTGGTTCTCCGGGCTGGTGCCCTTGACGTACGAGCGCCAGATGTGGGTCTTGTCCTTCGCCATGGCCATGCCGGGGAAGCTCTGGAACCTGTCGTTCGTCGGCTCCTTCATGACCGAGTTCATCTGCGCAAGGCCCTCTTCCTTCTGCCCCGCGTGATACATAAGGATGCCCTGAATCCACTGCCGCGCAACCCACACCGGGTCAACGCTCTGAGGTACGCTCTCTCCGTATATCTTGGGCATCACAGGAGGACGAACGCCCACGAAGATGGAACTGAACTCATAGAACTTGTACTCGCCTTTGGCATTCCGCTGCATCGTGATCGGGCGAGGGGCGTCGGCGCCGTTGGACCTCACGAACAACTTGACAAACTTGCCTTCCTCGGTATCCGCGTAGGGGCTGAAGTTGGGCTCGCCGTGGTAGGTCAGTTCATACTTGTCGGGGTCGAACGTGTACTTGTTCTCGGGCGTTGCGCCCTTCGGGTAGCTGAACATGATATACGGCTGCCGGGTGATCTGGTCCCGGAAAAGCCGGAATGTCTTGGAGTCCCATTCCTTATAGCGATCCATCTCCAGAATCATCTTCTGGCCGAGA
Organism: Armatimonadota bacterium; assembly: GCA_018056145.1. Lineage (GTDB taxonomy): Bacteria > Armatimonadota > Zipacnadia > Zipacnadales > JABUFB01 > JABUFB01. The sequence goes on along the minus strand of JAGPGE010000171.1, from coordinate 3,161 downwards.
GCCTTGTCCCGGAGCATATATACGAACACGGCGTCGAACCAAAGCTTGACTGCCGCCTTGGGGTCCGTGGCCTTCTCCGCGATCCTGGCTTGGAACTCCTCGAGGGTCTTCGGCAGTCCCGGAACAGGAGGCGGCGCCGGCGTTTCCGGCTGTGCTGCGGGGGTCTCGGGGTCGGCCTGGGGCTGCGGCTGCGGCTCCGGCTGGGCGTACGCCATAGACATGCACAGCACCAGCAGAATGGCTCCGGCTAGCGCGACTCTCATGGTGAGTCTCCTCGGAACTGGAGTTTGCGTCCCGTCGCCGGCGACAAGCCAAGACCGGGACAGTGTCCACGATGATGACTAGTATACCTGATTGACAGGAGGCTACTCAACGCTTTTCGGCCATGCTCGCACCACCCTTGAGGCAGACCTGAACGAAAACGGAGACCAGGCATGAAACTCGTGACCGCCGAGCAAATGCGCAAGATAGACGCCGCCACTATCGACAAGTACGGGATCCCCGGCATTCTGCTCATGGAGAATGCCGGGGTCCAGGTTGCCAATGCCGTGAGGGAGCTCATCCAGGAGAAGCCGGGCGCCAGAGTCGTCGTGGTCTGCGGCAAGGGCAACAATGGGGGCGACGGCCTGGTCGCCGCCCGCCATCTCACCAACGACGGGACCAATGTGCGCGTGGCCCTCCTGTGCAACGGCGCTGACATGGCCGGCGATGCCGCCACCAACTTCCGCATAGCCCGGAACATGGGCGTGTCAATCACCGAGAACGCCGATCTGGAGGCAGTGCGCGCCATGCTCGGGCGCGCAGACATCGTCGTGGACGCCATTCTGGGCACCGGAATCTCGGGCGAAGTCCACGGCCTTCCCCGCGCGGCGATCGAGGCCGTCAATGATTCCGGAGCCAGCGTCGTCAGCGCGGATATCCCTTCCGGCATCAACGCCGACACCGGGCAGGTCTCGGGCGTCGCGGTGATCGCCGACGTCACCGTGACCTTCGGCGCCATCAAGCTCGGGCTGGTCCAACACCCCGGGGCCAGCTTCTGCGGCAATCTGCGCCTGGTCGAGATCGGCATCCCCCGCAGCCTTACCTTCTCCACCACCATCTCCGCCAATCTTGTGACCGAACCGATCGCGTCATTCCTGTTGCCCATGCGGGACCAGGACATCCACAAAGGCGACGCGGGCCGCCTCCTCGTGCTTGCCGGGTCGGTGGGCATGACCGGAGCCGCGGCGCTCTGCGCCCAGGCTGCCATGCGCACAGGCGCTGGGCTGGTCACACTCGGCTGCCCGGAGAGCCTGAACGACGTCCTCGAGGAGAAGTGCACCGAGACCATGACCGTGCCCTTGCCGGAGACACCCGCGCGCTCCCTCTCCACCGGGGCAACCGCGAGAGTACTCGAACTCGCCGAACGCAGCGACGCCGTGGCGCTGGGGCCAGGGCTCTCGCAGAACCCGGACACTTTCGCGCTGGTACGCGAATTGGTGCCTGCCATCGCTGTCCCCCTGGTGCTGGATGCCGACGGCCTGAACGCCCTGGAAGGGTCTCCGCAGGCCATCGCATCCCGAACCGCGCCGACCGTGATCACGCCACACCCGGGCGAACTGGCGCGGCTGATGGGATCGACAATCGAAGCCGTCCAGGAGAACCGCGTCGAGGCCGCCCGGAGAGCCGCCCGGGAGACCCAGGCCGTTGTGCTGCTCAAGGGGGCGGCTTCTGTGATCGCCCAGCCCTCCGGCGAGGTGTGGATCAACACCACGGGGAACCCGGGGATGGCTTCCGGTGGAATGGGTGACGTACTCACCGGAATGGTTGGTGCGCTCCTCGCCGCAGACGCGGGTCCTGAATCCGCCGCAATCGCCGGGGCCTATTACCACGGCCTGGCCGGTGACGCCGCCGCGAAGGATGGCGAGCGTGGCCTCATCGCAAGCGACGTACTGCGGACCATCCAGGAAGTTCTGCCGGACTAACCCACCCAAGGAGCCTTGCGCCAATGACCCCAGCCGACCGGAACATCCTCCGCGATCTCGCGCGCCGCATCGCCGAGATCGCCGCCGATCCAATCCAAGACCAGCGCAGGCGCCTTTGGTGCGCCCAGAATGGGCTGCGGCCACAGCGCCCCCTGGTCTACTGCTCCCCCGAGGGCTCATGGATCGAGCTCATCCTGGACGCCGACCTCGTCTGCGAAGATGACGACGCCCGGGGGCTTGAGCGCGGCCTGCGCACCCGGATCTACGCCTTCGAGCATTTCGTCGATGATCAAGTCTGCGACGACCAGTTCCTTGTGCCGTACGCCGTCCACAGTACCGGCTGGGGCATCGGCGCGGAGTACCACAGGCCCGAGGAGTCCCGCGGCGCGTACGTCTGGGATGCTCCCATCAAGACCCTGGACGATGTCGAGCGCATCCAGACGCCCACTATCCGACACGACGAAGATGAATCCCAACGCCGCCTGGCCTTCTACCAGGACCTCTTCGGCGACATCCTCGACGTGAAGCTGAATGGCCGCTTCTGGTGGGCTCTCGGCCTCATCGACGAATGGACAAACCTGCGCGGGATCACCCAGACCTACATGGACATGGCGGATTTCCCCGAGATGGTCCACGCCGGCATGCGCCGCCTCATGGAAGGCAAGCTGGCCTGGCTGGAGGCCCTTGTGGAAGCGGGATTGCTTTCCCTCAACAATGGGAATGATTACGTGGGGTCGGGTGGCTTTGGCTTCACAGACCAGTTGCCGGCGGAGGACTTCACCGGGCATGTGCGTCTCAAAGATCTCTGGGGCTTCTGCGAAGCCCAGACCATGTCCGAGGTCTCACCCGCAATGCACGAGGAGTACGTGCTTCGCTACCAGTTGCCCATCCTGGAGCGCTTCGGTCTTAATTGCTACGGTTGCTGCGAGCCCCTGCACCTGAAACTCGACTTCCTGCTCGCCCGAGTGCCGCGTCTGCGCCGGATATCCATCAGCCCCTGGGCCGACAAGCGCATGAGCGCCGAGAAGCTGAAAAGCGACGTCATCTATTCATGGAAGCCCAATCCGGCCCCACTTGCGGGCATCCAGTTCGACGAACACTGGGTGCGGCAGGATATCCGCGAGACCTGCGATATCGCCCGTGAGCATGGCTGTGTGTTGGAGATCAACCTGAACGACACGCACACCTGCAATCACC
>JAGPGE010000170.1:7265-9555 GCA_018056145.1 Armatimonadota bacterium | reverse complement strand
CCCCTCGACGGTCTGCTCATCGCGGGCTTCGAGAGCGCCGACGAGCTAGCGCTCTGGAAGACCCGGGCACTCACCGACCTAGCGCTAACGGATGCCTGGAGCGTCCAGGGGAAATCCGCGGCGGCGATAACCTACCACCAGTGGTCCGCAGGCAAGGAGGAGTGGCCGGCGATCATTGCCAACCTCGGCCAGGCTTTGCCCACTGGCGACTTCACGCCCTTCGAATTGCTCCGCTTCACCGCGTTCAACCCCGGCGACCTGCCCGCGGAGATCAAGCTCCATATCGCCGGACGAACCGGGGCCCGTTACTCCCAGATCTTCTCGGTGCCGGCGAAGCAGGCGTTGCCGGTCCAGATCCCCGTCGGCGAGATCGGAGCCTCCATCGATGTCGCCAATGTCGCCACACTCCACTTCTTCGTCACCCGTCCGGAACGCACATACACGGTCTACGTCGACGACTTGCGGCTCACAGTGGACGTGGCCGATAATGCAGAGGCCCTCCTTGCCGACATCGCAGGGCTTCAGGCGCAAGTGAGCAAGTATGGCCCTGGCGTGGCGCACGCTCTGCCGCCCGTGCTGCAGCGGAAACTGGACTGGCTGTACACCCTCGCAGGCCAGACCCGGCGGGTCCTCGAAGCTGCCACGAGTGACGGACTGAAGACCTGGGACGCCGTGAAAGACGCCCGGGCACGGCTGGTTCGGATCCGCCGCGAGTTTGAGGGCACCCGCCTGGTGCTGCCGAGACTCGCCGCGCTACAAGCCGCCCGCAAAGCCGGCGCCGACCAGTTCGTCCTCGCCACCGAAACATCCATGCAGAAGGTCTTCATCGAGCAAAGCAAGTTCGCGTCGGCTTTCGGTAATGAGTACGAACTGTCGTGCGCCCGGAACGAACACGAGAGCTTCCAGGTCATCGTCGTCCCCGTGAGCGAGCCCCTTGCCGACGTGACCTGGTCCGCCACAAGTCTGTACAACGACAAGGGCGCGAGCATCCCCGCGAGCGTGCGACTCGTGGGCTACGTCGAGACGAAGCAACCCTCGTACCCGGTGCCCTTCAACGGCTGGTGGCCCGATCCGCTGCTGGACTTCATGGACAGCGTCCCCCAGGTCCCCGCCGACGAGGTGCTGCCCCTCTGGGTCACGGTGAGCGTGCCCGAGGATGCCGCCGCGGGAGTCTATTCCGGGCAGATCAAGGTGAGCGCGGCAGGCGCGAAGGCGCAGACCGTCGACGTGCGCTGCCGCGTGCGCAACTTCGCCATTCCGAAGAACACGCACCTGCGCACCGCACTGAGCTGGCGCGGGCATCTCGGCGCTCTCTACCCCGAGGATCAGGTCGCCGACATGACCCGCAAGTACCACGACTGGATGCTCGAGGAATACCATCTCAACCCCAACAACATCTACGCCGCCGGGCCGCCGACGGAGTGGGATGTCGCGCGGCTGAAGGACCTCATGGGCAAAGGCCTCAACGCCATCAACCTGGCCTACTTCAACGCTCCCCGGGAACCCGACTTCAACTCCGAAGCCTACTGGAAGAGCTTCGACCAGCGCGTGCAGTGGATCAAGGGCTACCTGCCCGTGGTCGATGCCGCCGGCGCCCGCGACCTGTGCTTCATCTACTGCTTCGACGAGCGTCCCAGCAGCCAGCTTGACGTCGTCTTCGAGACCGCCGAGAAGCTCAAGGAGATCTTCCCGGACATCGAGACCATGACCACGGCCTACGACACCACCTTCGGCATGAACCGTGACAACGGGCATTTCATGGACATCTGGGTGCCGCTCACCCCCCATTTCGACACCAACGCGGCCAACATCGCCAAAGCCCGGGAACAGGGCCGGGACATCTGGTGGTACATCTGCATCGGCCCGAAACACCCGTACGCCAACTGGTTCGTGGAATGGCCGGCGATCGAGGCGCGCCTGCTCATGGGCGTGATGACCGCGAAGTACAACCCCGGCGGGTTCCTTTACTACGCGGTGAACCGCTGGCCCAACAACACCAAGGTGATCACCGGCGGCCCGCGCACCGACTGGGACCCGGCGAGCTTCCAGATCAACAACGGCGACGGGAGCATCATGTGCGCCGGGCCCAATGGCCCGCTGGCCACGATCCGTCTGGAGAACATCCGCGACGGCATCGAGGACTACGAGTACAACCTGCTCCTGCGCGATCTGCTGCGGAAGAAGGGGAAGAGCCTGGATGCGGCTGAGGTCGCGCCCAGCGTGGTGCAGGACCTGTCGCATTTCACCTACGACCCGCGGGTCCTGTATGCCGAACGCGAGCGAATGGCAA
>JAGPGE010000170.1:0-7165 GCA_018056145.1 Armatimonadota bacterium | reverse complement strand
CGCGATCTGCTGCGGAAGAAGGGGAAGAGCCTGGATGCGGCTGAGGTCGCGCCCAGCGTGGTGCAGGACCTGTCGCATTTCACCTACGACCCGCGGGTCCTGTATGCCGAACGCGAGCGAATGGCAATATTGATCGAGGGGTTGGGGGGAACGCGGCGTTGACGACAGCCGACCTGAGGAGGCGGCCCTGCGACGTGCAGAGGCCACAAAGCGAACGACGAAACTGAACAGGGCGAAGAGGAGACACCTGGTGGCAGCCTATGCCACGGCGGCTCATATGCTGCTGCAGATGGAGGAGGCCGCGCGCGAAGGCCGCTCGCCAACGGGAGTGGGCTCTCCGCTCGCGCCAATCCCCGCAGACGAGGCGGAGACGATCCTCGCCCCGGTGCGGACCGCCGTAACCCGTCTCCGACAGCTCGTCGAGGACCTCGCCCCGGCGGAGCTGTCCGCACTTGAGCGCCCTCAGAGCCCCGACAACACCAGAGTCTGGGTGTCCAATCTGCTCGAGCGTGTTCGGGTGGCATTGGACGAACTGCGTCCGCGCGCACTGTCCAGGTACGGCGCATGCCAGCCCGGGGAAGCTGCGTTGCTTGACCGCGCCCACGGTGAGGTGCTCAGTCTGATCCATGTGGCGCGCTCCCGCCTGGATGCCGCGATGGCCGATTGCGAAACGTCGCCGGGGGAAGGGAAGTAGCGCCCAACACGGTGCCCATCCCCACGAAGGCCAACCCGTACCCAATAGCGAACCCTCCCCGAATTCCGTCAACCCAGGGAGGGTTCGTTTCCTATGCCCGCCGAAAAGACCCCCTACTCGCCCGACCAACTGTTCTCCGAAGGCCCCCAGAAGGTCTACTCCGGCCGCGAACTCGATGAGATCGCCTTTCCCCTCGGAGGCATCGGCACCGGCACCGTGAGTCTCGGCGGCTGGGGTCAGTTGCGCGACTGGGAGATCATGAACCGCCCCGCCAAGGGAAGGACCATGCCCAACGCTTTCTTCGCCGTGCGCGTGGTCGAGGGGAAGAAGGAGCCCCGCGTCAAGGTGCTTCAGGGACCTGCCGGCGGCACATACCGCAACGGCGGCCACACCGCCCACAAGGACTCCGGTGAGGGGCTGCCCCACTTCCGCGACGTAACCTTCAAGGGGGAGTACCCCTTCGCCGAAGTGGAGCTTTCCGACGACGGCTTCCCGGTGGAGGGAAAGCTCCTCGCCTTCAACCCGTTCATCCCCCTGAACGAGGACGACTCGGGCATTCCCGTAGCGGTCTTCCTGTTCACCCTCACCAACCGCACCAGCCGCAAGCTCAAGGTCTCGCTGATGGGCAACCTCACCAACATCATCGGCGGAAATGAGGGCCGCACCAACGAGGCGCGCGAGGGCGACGGCCTCACCGGGCTGGTATTGGGAACCACCGCGCATGATGCGGATCACCCCGCTTTCGGCACCATCGCCCTGACCACTCCCGCCGCCGACGCCTGGGTGTGGCCGCGGTGGCATGATGGCCGCATTCTCAAGTTCTGGGAGGCCATCGCCTGGAATGACCAGTGGCCGCCGGTGCGGGATGGAGGCGCGGAATCCGGCACTCTCGGCGTGGATCTCGACCTCGCTCCGGGCGCATCCGTGACCGTGCCTTTCATACTCGCCTGGAGCTTCCCGAACTTCGAGCACTGGGGCAAGTGCGAGGGCTGCGACACGGGCGCGACCTGGAAAAACTGGTATGCCACCCGCTGGTCGGACGCCTGGGATGCCGCGAAGTACATGCTATCCGAGTTCGACCGTCTCTACGACGAGACCCGACGCTACCACGACTCCCTCTTCGAGACCACGCTGCCCACTCACGTGCTGGACGCGGTGAGCAGCCAGATCTCGATCTTGCGCACCAACACCTGCCTGCGACTCACGGACGGCACCTTCTACGGATTCGAGGGCTGCAGCGACACTGTAGGTTGCTGCGAGGGCTCCTGCACCCACGTCTGGAACTACGCCCAGGCCCTGCCATACCTGTTCCCGAGGCTCCAGCAATCCCAGCGCGAGGCGGACTGGGCCAACTCCATGCTGGAGGACGGGTTCGTGTGCTTCCGGATGCCCCTGCCCCTGGGCACGAAAGGCACCGACCAATTCCACCCAGCAGCGGACGGGCAACTCGGCTCGGTCATCCAGGTCTACCGTGAATGGTTGATCTCTGGCGACGACGACTGGCTGCGCATGATCTGGCCCAGCATGAAGCGCGCCCTGGAGTTCACCTGGAAGTACTGGGACGCCGACCGCGACGGCATCATGGAGGGCCTGCAACACAACACGTACGACATGGAATGGTGGGGCGCAAACAGCATGTGCGGCAGCCTGTACCTTGGCGCGCTGCGAGCAGCCGAGGAGATCGCCCGCTACCTGGGTGAACCGGACAAAGCAGCGGAATACCGCGCCCTCTTCGACAGCGGGTCGGCGCTCACGGATGAGCGCATGTTCAACGGCGAGTACTACGAGCAGATCGTGAACCCGCAGGCGAACGAGGGCTGGCCGCAGCACCTGAAGAACCTGTGCATGGGCGGCGGTGGCCCGGACGACCGATTCCCCGACTGGCCCAAATGGCAGTTCGGCAAAGGCTGCCTGTCAGACCAGCTCATCGGACAGTGGTACGCGAAGATGCTGGGACTGGGCTATCTGTACAAGCGCACAAACGTGCGCAAGACCCTCCAGTCCATCTTCCGGTACAATTGGCTGCCGGACCTGTCCGATCACTTCTGTTCGCTGCGCATCTACGCCCTCAACGACGAGGCCGGCCTGCTCATCGGTACCTGGCCGCGCGGTGAGAGACCCGGCTATGCCTTCTGGTTCTGCGACGAGGTCTGGTGCGGGATCGAGTACCAGGTTGCGAGCCATCTTATCTACGAGGGCTTTGTCGAAGAGGGTCTCGCCATCGTGCGTGGAGTGCGCGACCGTCACACCGGAGAGCGCCGCAATCCGTGGGACGAGTTCGAATGTGGGCACCACTACTCGCGCTCCATGGCCAGCTATGCGCTACTCACCGCGCTATCCGGGTTCTCCTACTCCGCGCCCGAGAAGCGCATCGGCTTCGCCCCGCGCGTCCATCCCGAGGACTTCCGCTGCTTCTTCTCGGTGGGCTCCGGCTGGGGCGTGTACAGCCAGAAGACCGGCGAGAAGACCACGGTCCGTCTGCGCGTGGACTACGGAACGCTCGAGATCCAGACCCTGACACTCGCCTTCGAGCCGGGAGCATCCGTGACAGCGAAGCTTGGCCGGCGCGAGGTCGCGTGCAGTGTGAAGAAGGCCGGCAGGAACCGGACGCTGCTGTTCGACGAGCCGGTGACCATCGGTACCGGCGAGGCGCTGGTGGTCACGGCGGCCTGGTAGCCGCCTATCCGGGACTTGGGGAGGTTCGCGTGTTGCTCATATCCTGCCTCGCCGGGGCGATGCTCATGGCCGCCTCCGCTCAGGCCGAAACCGTGACCATCGATGCCAACTTCATGCCGCGCATCGTCTTCACCGGCGACTCGCAGACCTGCGGCCGAGTGGGCGCCATGGACTACCCGCAGCTGATCGCCCGCCTGCTGCCACTGCGGGTCATCAACACCGCAGTCGGCGGCACGAACACCCACCACCTGCTGTTCGAGACGAAGGGCGGAACCGCATCCGTCCGCAAGGGCGAGCGCGAGGTCCGCGGCAGCGGCGTGGGGTGGTACGCGGGCCCTTACCCCGGACAGAAGGTGCGGCTGGGGGCCAACGAGTACACCATCGACCGGATCGAGGTGCGCAACCAGGCAGAGCGCGAGGTCAGCCTGTGGATCGTCGAGCCGGCGGTCGAGGACTTCGAGGGCACCGACTACGCCATCGAGCCGGGCTGGCGGGCGCGCATCTCCGAGCAGCGGCCGGACTGGGCCTGCTTCATGTACTCGGTCAACGATGCCGGGAAGACCTCGGAAGACTTCCTGGCCAATATTGATGAGATCACCCGGCGTACCCGCGAACTCGGTGCGCAGCCCATTTTCCTCAGCGGCGTGCCCTACATGGACCGCGAGAAGGGCGGCACGCACCCCGGTAGCAACCGGAGCGTGGCCATCCGCGCCCATGACCTGGAGCAGTATTGCCGCGAACACTCGGTTCCCTACGCCGACGTCTTCACCGCGCTGATGCAGCTGGACGAGCACTGCATCTCGGTCTGGGCGGACACGGTGCACCCAACGACCGACGGCTCCGCGCCCATCGTGCAGGCCATCTTGCACATCTTCCGGAAACTGGGCATTGCCACTACTTCGCGCTCGCTCACGGCCTGGCGCGCGCCTTCAGTTGAGCCCGGTCCAATACAGGACCAGACAGAATGGACCCCGCTCACCACCAGCCAGCCGGATTACTCGGCCGCCAATAAGCCGGACGAAAACCACTTCGACCTGAACGCCATCCGCGTGCGCGATGAGTACGGGCTGATTGAGGCCGCTGAGGGCGAAGTGCTCGACGCCGGCCCGGCGCTCGTCCTCACTTTCTGCGCCGACCGGACTGCGCCGGTCGACCAGGCAACGGCGCGGCTGGTGCTGGGCTCGGAGTGCGAGGTTCTGGCCGCCCGAAGAGCTGAGACGCTGCACCAGGTCTGGGAGTATCTGGGCACTTTCGGACCGGGCGAAGCTAATCTCAGCGTGCCGCTTCTCCGCGACGCGGAATACGGCGTGGCAAGCCTCTGCCTGACTTCGCCGCAGGGCGTAATGCTGGATTACGCGGGGCTGGAGGTGGAGGTCACGGGGCCGGCGCAACATCCGCCTGCCCTTGGGGAGTGGATCCACTGGCCCGCGGATGAGGACATCCACTGGTCCGATGGACCGGACAATCTCCTGGTCAACGGTGGGCTGTCCGAGACAGACGGGATTCTCCCCGCGGGCTGGCATCCCAGCGGAGATGGCGCAGTCTATCTGCCCGAGCGGGTCGTGGCGGAGGGCACGGGAGCCTTCGTGCAGGACCGCCGCGTCGACCTGTTCCGACCGGACACGCCGGTCGAGCCCCGTGCTGTGCGCCCCCTGGACTTCCTCCAGGTCGACCATGCGGACGAGGGCTTCGCCGGGCGCTACATCATCTCCCGAGTGGAAGCAGACGGCAGCTTGCGGCTTCGGCGACACGCGCCCCAGCCGGCGGAGGGTATCACGTTCTCTGTGCTGCGCCGTTCGGGTTGTCTCGCGGTGCCGGGGGGCTGCTGTATTGAGGCCGCGGGAACCTCAAGGTGGGCACAGACCGTTGAGGGTCTCCAATCCGGGCGGTATGAGGTATCCTTTTTCGCGCGTGCCTACGCGCCGGAGCGGCTCTCGGCATCCAATCGCCCCGACTGGCGCGCGTGCGTGACGGTCTCGGATGGCGTGAGGGAGCTTCACCAACTGACACCCGAGACCCACTTCCAGTGGCAACGAACGGCGTGGCGTTTCGAACTTCCTGATCGTTGCTCGCTGGAGGTCACTGCGGCATCAACTGGCGACATGCCCGTGCAGTACACCGGCTGGCGATTGCGCCGGCTCGACGCGACTGACTGATCCTGGAGGCCGTGCCAATGTGCTCGAACGATCCCGTCTCCCCGGTGCCCACCCCTTGTGGCGGGCCGGAACTGGCTGCCCGCGCGCTGAAGTGCGGCGAGGCTAAGGCGAAACTGGGCTTCATCCCAACCCTGGTCCTCGGCATCATGGCGGGAGTCTATATCGGGTTCGCCGCCAACTTCTTCACCATCATGAAGACCGGCAATACGCTGCCCTTCGGGGTCCAGCAGTCACTGGGCGGGTTGTGCTTCTGTCTCGGCCTCATTCTCGTCGTGGTCGGGGGCGCGGAACTCTTCACCGGCAATACCCTGATTACCATGGCCTGGCTCAGCGGTCGCGTGCGGAGCACGTCCATGCTCCGCAACTGGGCCATTGTCTATGCGGGCAACCTGATTGGCTCGATCGTCCTGGTCTATCTGGTGGTCGCGTCGGGTCAGGATGCCCTGTCCGGTGGTGATGTGGGAGAGACGGCGATGAAGATCGCCGCCGCAAAATGCTCCCTCACCTGGGGCGAGGTCTTCTTTCGCGGCATCCTGTGTAACGCCCTGGTCTGCCTTGCAGTGTGGCTCTGCTACGGGGCATGCACCAACACCGACCGGATCCTGGCGATCCTCTTCCCCATCACCGCCTTCGTGGCCTGCGGATTCGAGCACTGCGTCGCCAATATGTACTTCATCCCGCTGGGCCTTGCGCTGAAATCGACAGCGGCCAGCGTCCCCGACGGTGTCGCCGATGTGCTCACCGTGAGCAACTTCGTCTTCGCCAACCTCGTCCCGTCAACGCTGGGGAATATCATCGGCGGATCACTGGTTGTGGGAGGCGCCTACTGGGTCTCCTACCTGCTGCCAGAGACGCCGGCTTTCCGCGGTTTCGCCGCCCGCCGCAACAACAAGTGCGACCTGGAGTAGGCGATCTTGCCGGCGCGAACTGCCCGGGAATCCACAGGGGCGCGAAGCATCTGCTTCGCGCCCCTGTCTGTTGCGCTTTCGATCTTGTCGGGCCGCGCTACCTCGAAGGCGCAGGCCCGCGACCGGGCTGCATGGGCGCGCTGCTGCCGCCCGTACCGCCGCCCGGCATCCCTCCCTGAGGCATCCCTTGACCGTACCCTCCGGCCTGCGGGACCATGCCCTCCGCCGGCTGCGGCGTGGACGACTTGCCCATGGTCATCTTGTAGATGATCCCGATGGCCACGATTGCCACAATCACTACGATGGCGATGACGACCGGCGACACGTTCTGCTTCACGTCACGACACCTCCAAAGATGCAATGGCTTGGACTGCGGCGCAGTCCCTGAGCCCAATGTTTCTAGCGCACCCGGATGTACAGCGGCTGGGCATCGTCGTCTTCATTGGGAATCGACGCGATCTTCGTCCATTTGACGTGCCCGTCGCAGAAGGCAATGTTCGCGCCCTCGTTGTGGGGGCCATCCTTGCTGCCTTCCTCCGCACAGGTGCCGATGCGATGGTGCCAGGCCTGGCCGCCGAAGCAGCAACCGTTGGCAACGGAGTAGGGGAACCACCGGATGCCGCCCGAGTCAGCCCACATGACGGTCCGTGCGGGTTGACTGATGGCGCCGTCCTTCTGCCGCGCAAGCAGCTTGTTGTAGCCGTAAGTGGGCCAGCCTTCCCAGCTAGGAC
>JAGPGE010000169.1 GCA_018056145.1 Armatimonadota bacterium | reverse complement strand
GCACACGGATCAGTTCGGTGCCCGCAGGAGCCTGGGGAGTGGGGACGTCCATGACCGCGAGATCACGCGGTCCTCGCAGAACCACGGCTTTCATGGGCCTTGCACCAGGAATAGGCCCGTGCAGAGATCGCACCGGCATGCATGGTCAGGCACACGTCAGTTCCCCGCGAGTGGCGCGAATCCTCCAGTCACCGAGTGGGTCGGCACACAAAGGGAAAGGAAACAGCCGCCCCTCGTGGACGGCGGCAGAGGACGGTAGCGAGTTGACGACCGGGCTCAGTGAAGCCCCTCACCGGGGTCCGCGAAGGCGGGGCTTGAGAGGGAAGGATTGCTGCCCGTGGTAAGGCGGGCGTCGGGATCAAGGAGGCGCCGGCCGGCGTGATCCTCAAAGACATGGGGGCTGACAGCGGTCGCGTCCCGCCGGAGGTTGCTTGCGTATGAAACTGCGGACGAACGGGGTTCGGTGGGTGGTGCGGCGGTGCGTCGGCCTGCCTGCTCCACCGGACCGTCGAGGCTGCTGTCGGCGAAGGCGAAGCAAGGGGCTTTCATGGAAGGCGCAGTTTTGCTGTGGGCCGCGGCCGATTTTTCCACAGGCCGGCGTGGGGCGGCAGCAGGCGGCCGGGAAGGTGCAGGACGTTCGCGCACTGGAGACGCGCCTCGTCCCGCGGCAGCAGTCATGGCGGCTCCGGCCACTGAAACCGCAGCGACCGCCGCGGGCTCAGGAGTGGCAGGCAATGCGGCAATCGTGGGTGCCGGCGCCGTCTCGGCGACAGGACCGGCATTGAGGAAGCTGAAGGACGCCCCATCGATCTTCACGACTGTCGCGGTTTCGGTGGTGTTCGAGCGGGAGGCCAGGACGTTCACAGGCATCTCATCAGCGGGATTGGGGCCTCGACCGAGCAGCTGCGTGGCCACCAGGTAGAACATGAGCGCGCCGATGAACAGGCTGGCGCAAGTGCCAATGAACGCGGGTGAGCCAACGGGAGGGGTCTGGGCGCTTTCGACGATGCGACGCTCTTCTTCGGCCACGAGCAGCGCGCCCTTGATGCGACTGCACAGGTCGGGAGGAACGGGGATCGAAGAGTCAGCGGAACGTCTGAGGGCCTCGCGGGCGAAGCGAACTTCCTCGAGGGTCTCGCGGCAAGTGGGACACGAACCCAAATGGGCCGACAGCGCACGGCTCTCCGCGGCGCTGAGCTGCCCGTCCAGGTACGGCCCTATTCTCGCCCTCGCAGCACGGCAGATCATCCGGTGGACAAGCCTCCAAAGGGCGTGCCAAACGGCTTGACGTCAGTCTGAAACCGGACGGTCCACGCGGATCGTCCCCTGCTGGTAGCGCCGGAACTTGGCTGCAAAGGCGTCGCGAGCCCGTGCAACCCTGGACTTGAGTGTGCCCAGTGGACACCCCACCGTCCGAGCGGCTTCCTCGTAATCCATTCCCTGCAGGTCGACAAGAGCCAGGACTGCCTGATGCTTGGGCGACAGAGTGCTCAGGACAGCGTGGACGGCATCCCGCTCCTCCTTGCGCTCAAGCACATCCTGAGGCATTCTCGACTCATCCGCCACAGACCTCGCCACTGCCCCGCCGTCCGTCTCGATCATCTCGTCAAGCGATGGGCCGATGACAGCCCTGCGACGCTTGCGCCGGCGCAACTCGTTGATGCTAGCGTTTACCGCGATCCTGTACAGCCAGGTCCTGAAGCTTGCCTGCCCCTGGTACTTGAATCCGCGAAGCGCCTGCAGCGCACGGACAAAGATGTCCTGGGTGAGGTCTTCGGCTTCGGTTGCCCCGCACATCCGGTAGACGATACCGTAGATCTGCCGGTGGTATCTCTCTACCAGGACGCCGAAGGCTTCACCGTTCCCAAGCTGCGCAGCGTGCACAAGGTAAGCGTCGGAACAGCCGGGGTCGCGAATGCGGGCAGCATCGATGATGCCGTCATGCACCGACCCGTTCTCGCCTACAAACACCCTCGCAGACATGCTGGTTCCACCTTGTCCCCTAAGGCTGGGCGTGATTGTAGCACATTCGGGCCAACTACATTGAGTCGTACTTCGTCGCCCGTGAAGTAGGTCTCCAGAGACTGCTCTGACTATAAGTATACCCAAACAGTCGGATGCTGTCTACTACAAATGGTCGCAGATAGCCAAAGACACTCGACGGCAGTGCTGCGGCCCGGTATAATGGCATCGGGAATACCATTACATATCTGCCCAGAGCATGCACTATCGCACCATGCGCAGACACCCACCGAAAGACACGATGAAGACCATGCTCCCGGCAATACTGCTTCTGACGGCGATGGCGGCCCACTGTGCGCCCGGCCCCCCCTCCCACCTCGCACTCCACGCAGCGCTCCTCCCGCCGGTGTCGCTGACGCGCGCTCTCAGCGATGGCGAGTCGGCGCTCAAGGGGATGAGTGTCACTGA
This sequence comes from Armatimonadota bacterium, assembly GCA_018056145.1. GTDB lineage: Bacteria > Armatimonadota > Zipacnadia > Zipacnadales > JABUFB01 > JABUFB01. Next base: position 7,134 of record JAGPGE010000169.1, on the reverse strand, counting down.
AGAGAACGCGCTCCTGGATGCCTTGCAGAAAGCCGGCATGAGCGAGCGCGTCCTTCGGGTCGCCGTGGCGCGCCCTGGTGCGGTTCCGGTGGCGCTGATCAAGGTACAGGCGGGGGATGCACAGAGCCGGCTGTTCTCGGTAGCCCAGACGGAGCGCGACGCCGTGCTCGCCCTGGGCACCGCCTTCTCGGTGGTATCACAACTCGAGCACGTGGATTTCTGGGCCGTCGTTCCGGAACTCGGGGAGGACGGTCTCGAATGGCACCGTCCGGTTTTCTCGGTTGCCGCAGGCCGGAATCAGTACAGGCGGTGGGTCAACGGCGGTCGGACCGACCGCGAGTTCCTCTGCAGCCTCAGCGCCGTCCGCTACGACCCGGTCTTCACGCGGCACGCTCCCGACTGGCCGGAGGCCGCGCCCAATATGCCCCGCACCGCCTATACCGTCCACCGTCTGGCCGACCAGTGGCGCGGGATGGTTACTGAGGGGCAGAATGCGCTTAACGGCAATCCCTGGCGCCAGAGCCAGGTGAGAGTGGCCATGGGTGGGTCGCCGAACGGCCCCCATGTGGCGCTCACGATTGACGACGGCCCGCACCCGCTGATCACACCGCTTTTCCTCGAAGTCCTGCGGCGTGAGAATGTGAAAGCGACGTTCTTCGTGGTCGGCGAAAAAGCCGAGGAGTTCCCGGGGCTGATTCGCGAGATTGCCAATGAAGGACATGAACTGGGCAATCACACGTACTCCCACAGGCGCTTTTCGTCCCTGCCGCCCGAGGAAGTGTACGCGGAACTGCGGGGCTGCTCGCGAATCGTCGGCGCACTCACCGGGCGCCAGACGCAGTTCATGCGGCCACCCGGCGGCGACTATACTGCCGACGTGGTGAGCATTGCTGAGAGCGTGGGGCTTGCGACCGCCCTGTGGACCCACAATACCGGGGACTGGGCCAAACCGGAGCCGACCGCGATCGCGTACCACGCTACCCACGAACTGGGTGCGGGGGATATCATCTTGATGCATCAGGGCGACATGAAGAGCGTCCTTGCCCTGCCGATGATCATTGAGCGCGTGCGGGCCAGAGGGCTGCAACCTGTCCCGCTGTCCCGTGTGGCGGTCAACGGCGCTGTGAGCAAGCTGTCCCCTGAACAGGCCGTGGCGCAGCGTTCGCGTTTGCGTTTGACAGAGTAGCCACACGTCGGTATACTGCGGCCTTGTCAGAGTCTCAGCCTGGGCAAACTAGGGGCAGTGTGAACGGGCCGCGCACCGAAGCGCGGCCCGTTCCGTATCGGGCGAAAGCTACGCGGGAGAAAATGAGCGCGTGACTGAGCAAATCACTGGCCCAGACGTCAGACTCCCTGTTACCCCGCAATCGCCCGGCAATGAACGGCGGCATGGTTCCGCATCGTTCCGTCATCGGAGAGTCTCATGTCCACCCGCCGCGCTGTAGTCACGGGCCTCGGGGCGGTAACGCCTCTGGGCGGTGACGTTGAGACAAGCTGGAGTGGCCTGATCGCCAATCAGCGGGCCCTTCGGCGCATCACACTCTTCGACCCCACCGGCCTGCGCAATGAGAACGCCGGGCAGGTGGATGGCTGGTCTTTCTCCCCCGCTTCCTTCGATCTGGATGCCCCTCCCGACCGCGCAGTGCAGTTCCTGCTGACCGCCGCGCGCGAAGCAGTCCTCGATGCGGGCCTTCCCTGTCCGTTGCCGGGGAGGGCGGGCGCATGCGTGGCGACCAATTTCGGCGCCTCGAACGCCTGGGAGGAGTACGCTGCCGGGTATCTCGCGGGTGAGCCGGCCGGGAAGCCTTTCGCAAGCGCCCGGTTCGACGATGCCCTCGCCCTGCTGGAGTCCGCCTACGAACTCACAGGGCCAGGGATGCTTATCTCGATGGCCTGTGCATCAGGTTCGGCGTCAGTGGGCCTGGGACTGGACGCCATCCGTTACGGGCGCGCTGATGTGATGCTCTGCGGCGGCCACGATTCCCTAGCCCCCACGCATCTTGCGGGTCTCAGCGTGCTGCGCACCATGACTGCCGATGACATCCTCCCCTTCAGCGCCAACCGCAGCGGTACACTGTTCGGCGAGGGCTCCGGCGTGCTGGTGCTGGAAGAGCTTGATCACGCCCTGGCCAGGGGGGCACGGATCTACGCGGAAGTGCTGGGCTGGGCGGAGAACAACAATGCCTACCACCTCACGGCGCCCGACCCGGGTGGGCGCGGGATGATCCGGGTACTCGCCGCGGCGCTTGCTGATGCCGGGGTGAAGCCGTCTGAGATCGACTACATCAATGCCCACGGAACCGGCACCGAATACCACGACCCCGAGGAGACCCATGCCATCAAGACTGTGCTGGGCGATCATGCTTACGAGATCGCGGTGAGTTCGATCAAGGGCGCCATCGGGCATCTCATGGGAGCCGCGGGATCGGTGGAGGCGGTGGCCACGGTGAAGGCGATCCAGACCGGGACCGTGCCCCCGACCATGAACGACGGCGCAACGGACCCCGGGATGGATCTCGACTTCGTGGTCAACCAGTCGAAGGCCTTCCCCGTCTCATGCGCCGCCAGCATCAGCGCGGGAATCGGCGGCCACAACTCCTGCGTGGTCTTCCGCGCGCTATCCGATCAGGGAGGGGAGGCTCAATGAAGACGCTCCCTGTTGCCATCACCGGCATCGCGCCCATCTGCGCCGTGGGGATCGGGCGCGAGGACTTCGCGGAGGGCGTGGCATCGGGCCGCGATGGCCGGCGCCCAATTGAGAGGGTCGACGGCGACTTCGCTAACATCCCCCTGGTCGCCGAGTGCCTCGATTTCGCGGTCGAGGACTACCTGGAGAGCGAGAAGACCTACCTGGACCGCTGTTCGGAACTGCTCCTGGCCGCTTGCTCGCTGGCCATAGAGGACGCGGGCCTGGAGGATGACACGGTCCGCTCCGGCGCCTGCGGGCTTGCGGTTGGGACTGCTTTCGGCTGTCTGGACTCGCTGATGAATGTGACCGCGCGGGTGCAGGCCAAGGGCGTGCGCTTTGCATCCCCCATGATCTTCACCCACGCGTTCATTAACTCTCCGGCCAGCCTGGCGGCCATCGAATATGGCACCGGCGGCCCGGCATCGGTGTTCTGCACCGGGGACACGAGTTCCGCAACCGCCATCCAGTACGCCTTCGATCTGGTGCGCCACGGCCGCGCCCAGGTCATGCTGGCGGGAGGCGTAGACGCCCTGAGTGCGCCGCTGTTGGCTGCTCTGAACGCCGGGGGATTGCGCGAAGAGAGGGTCCCCGGAGAGGGATGTTGCCTGCTGGTGCTGGAGCCGGTAGCCACTGCGGAGAGACGCGGTGGCCCGGTGCAAGCGGAATTGCTGCATGTGAATGCCGGGCGACGCCCCGGATCGGCAGACCAGTGGCCAACCGGAAACGCGCTCTGGGGACATGCATTCGGCGCGGAGTTCGCGCTGCGCGTCGCTTCCAGTCTGGCGCAGGCTGGGCCGGATGAGGAAGTCCTGGCGACCATCGCGGATGAGTCGGGCCGCTTCGCCGAAGCACTGCTACGGAGAGAACCGTGACCTACCCCGCTCACGAACTGCTGGCGCACTACCGCCAGATGCTGGTGATTCGCGCATTCGAGGAGGCGCTGGACGGCCTCTTCGGGTCGGGCGTGATCAGCGGCACGTCCCACTTCTGCCTGGGGCAAGAGGCTTGTGCGGTGGCCGCGGTTGCGGCGCTGGAACCCGGCGACCTGGTGACCAGCAATCACCGGGGTCACGGGCATTTCATCGCTCGGGGTGGCGACCCGGCGCGGATCATGGCGGAGTTGTTCGGCAAGTCCACCGGGTATTCCGGCGGGCGCGGCGGCAGCCAGCACATGGCCGACTTCTCGGTGGGTTTCCTGGGCTCCAACGGGATTACGGGGGGCATGACGCCCATCGCCACCGGCGCCGCGCTGAGCCAGAAGCTTCTCGGGACCGGAAAGGTCGTCCTCTGCTTCTTCGGGGACGGCGCCACTGGACAGGGAGCTTTCTACGAAGCCCTGAACATGGGGGCCACGTGGGAACTGCCCATCGTCTATCTGTGCGAGAACAACCAGTACGCCATGAGCACCCCCACTGCCCAGGCATTCCGAGAGCCGAGTGTTGCCCGGCGCGCCGAGGGGTTCGGGATAGCCACCGACAGCGCCGACGGCAACGACTATTTCGACCTGCGCGGCCGCGTCGAAGGCGCGGTGGCCCGGGCGCGGTCGGGCAAGGGCGCCACGCTGGTGGAGGCCATGACATACCGCATGTGCGGCCACTCCAAGAGCGACCGGTGCGAGTACCGCAGCGATGAGGAGGAGGCTTACTGGGCTTCGCGCGACCCAATCTCCATCATGGGTGAGCGCCTATTGCAGATGGGAGTGGCCGACGAGGCACTTCTGCAGGAGTTGCGGCAGGGGGTCAGCCAGGAGATCGAGCAGGCACTGGAGTATGCCCGAAGTTCACCGGAGCCCGATCCAAAGACCGTTTCGCAGGGCCTGTTCGCGGATTTCGACTGACACAATCGCAGGCGCCCGCCGGGCGCGAGGGGACCATGCCCCAGCTGTTCTACTCACACGCAATCCGTCGGGCCATTGAAGAGGAAATGCACCGGGATTCCTCGGTGATCCTGTTGGGTGAGGACATCGCGGAATACGGCGGCGCGTTCAAGCTGACTGAGGGCATCGTCGATCAGTTCGGTCCCGAGCGGGTGCGCAATACCCCGATCTCCGAGGCCGGCTTCGTGGGCGTTGCGGTTGGCGCCGCGTTGACCGGGTTGCGGCCTGTGGTCGAGATCATGTTCATGGATTTCCTCACGTTGGCCATGGACCAGCTTGCAAACCACGCGGCCAAGTTTCGCTACCAGTTCGGAGACCAGGCGCGCATTCCACTTGTGCTCAGGACGCCCTCGGGGGCAGGACGCGGGTACGGGCCCACCCATTCGCAGTCGTTGGAGCGCTGGTTGATGTCCACGCCCGGCCTGCTTGTGGCCGCTCCCGCGACCCCGGCGGACGCCTGCGGAATGCTAAAGAGCGCGATCCGCTGCGACGATCCAGTTATCTTCCTGGAGAGCAAGATTCTCTACGGCCGCAGGGGCGAAGTGCCGCAGGAAGAGTTCACCGTTCCGCTGGGCGAGGCGAAAGTAGTGCGCGAGGGCGATGATGTCACGCTTGTGGCGTATTCCCGGATGACCGAGGAGGCGCTGAAGGCAGCCGAGGCACTGGCGAAACACGGGGTGGAGGCCGCAGTGGTAGACTTGCGGACACTTGCACCGCTGGACATGGAGACGGTCGTGGATAAAGTATCGGCATCCGGTCGCGTGGTGGTGGTCGAGGAGGGTTGCATGACCGGCGGCGTCTGCGCGGAGATCATTGCGCGCATCATCGAGGAGTGCTTCGACTTGCTGCAGGCCCCGCCGAAGAGAGTGGCTTCGCTGGATATCCCCGTTCCCGCCAGCCCTGTGCTGGAAGCAGTCGCGGTGCCTGACTGGCAGGACATCGCGCGCGCCGCAGCCGCCGTGGTCCGCTACTGATCGCCCCTCGCGTCGCTGTCTGCGTAGTGCATCTTGAGGAGCCTTTTCACCCGCAGCAGAAGTTCATGGGGCCGGATGGGCTTGGAGACGAAATCATCGCAGCCGGCTTCCAGAGCCTCCACGCAATGGCGATGCGTGTCCTGCGCGGTGATCATAATGCACGGCGCGCCACAGAGCTCTTTGAGGGTGCTGATGAGCTTGGGCCCCTCGCCGTCGGGGAGAATCCAATCGAGGAGGATGATGTCGGGCGGATCATCGGCCGCCAGTTCCGTGCCCTCGCGGCAGTTGCAGCCAGAGACCACCTCGAAACCTTCGCGCTCCAGGAGGAATCTCAAAGTAGTGACGACGGCCTCGTTGTCATCGATGATGAGTATCTTCCGCCCGCTTCGCACCTCGTCGTCCATATGCGTGGCCCCCTGCCCTCAGAGCCCTAGTGACCAATCTGAGAGAGCTCTAGGTTGGTAAGCGACGAGACTCACAACCCCCAGTCTACCCTCTTCAGCCGCTGTTCACTCACCAGATCTTTTCCGGCATAGTGCCGGGTCTGCACGAGGCCCACGCCCGCCTTGTACCAGGCATGCTTGTAGTCAGGAGGGTCCCAGTAGGTGTCGGTCTCGACAACGCGCACGCAGTTATCATAAGTACCGGCCGGAACGATGACCTGCTCGGTAGTTGAGACAACTTCGAAGGTGATCGCCGGGTCCTCCGGGTCGGCCCAGGTCATTCCCACCTGCGGGTGAGCATCCAGGAACTTCACGGGCACAGTGCCGTTGACATCCCAACGCACCAGGCCCTCAGGATCGTGCCGCCAGTAAACATGGTTCGGCGCGGCGCCAGTTGTTCCGCGAGCGATCAACTCGTACCAGACCGTGCCATCGCGGACCACCTGGCCGCTGACGAGGACAGTCAGTGTCGTGGTCTGAGCGGTGTTCGCGATGCCGGTGGTCACCGCGGTGCCGGTGTAGCTCCACTGGTTGTTCAGCGCCAACGGCATGTACGAGGCGCTGGGCAAGGCAGGAACCGGGACAACCGTAACATTGGCGACGTTACTGTTGATCCCCGCAAGGCTTGCGGATATGTTCACCGGCCCGGGCGTCAGCGCGCTGAACAGTCCCAGGTTACTGACGGTGGCAGTACCGGGCGCACTGGAGTTCCAGGCTACCTGCCGGGTGACGTAGCGCTCGGTGTTGTCTGCATACTTGCCGCTGGCCGTGAAGTACACTTCATCTCCGACCCGGGCGGTGAAGGTGTCCGGCGAGACGGTGATTGATGTCAACGGGCTTGGGTCGCCTCCGCCTCCGCAACCCAAGATAAGTGGCAGTGCAATCGTTGCTGCGATGATGAGACCAAGCTGCATGCGTGTCAACGTTTCGCCTCCAGAAATGGCCCACGAGCCGCCATTCGCGGCCCGGCACACGCGTTCAGTTTAGCGCAATGATCGGCGTTCTGACAAGGACTGGCAGGGCCAGGTAGTGTACGCTATTTTGTGTAAAAGGCACAGAAAGACCAATGGGGCGTTAGACTCCCGGTTAGGTAAAGAACCGATAGGAGGTAGCGCCCCATGCAGCCGGGGCTCCTCGGGGGGAAGCGATTGG
>JAGPGE010000168.1 GCA_018056145.1 Armatimonadota bacterium | reverse complement strand
GAGATGGACCGCGCCCTGGCCGAAGCGCACGCCAATCTGCTTCAGGCCCGGGCGAAGGCCCTTCCGCTGGAACTGTACGCCCTGGCGCGGAAATCCGCCGGAAGGCCCACCTGGTCTGTCGCCGTTGCCGACAGCACTGACAAGGTCTTCCGCGACCCCGCACTCTTCCGGGGGCGCGTTACCGGTACCGTGAAGCTCTCCGCCGCTAGGGGCGAGGCGGAATCCTTCCAGATCGTGCTCTGGCCGCTGACGGCGGACATCAGGGGTCTTACGGTCAGCCTCCCGGCCAACCTGGTGGGGCCCAAAGGCGCGCGCATCCCCAGGGCCGCCTTCGACGTGCGCACGGTGGGGTACGTGAAAGCCGAGAAGCCCGTCTACGCGCGCAACCCCGATCAGGAGTGGTGGCCCGACCCGCTCCTGCCTTTTGCGCCGGCAAACGTGGCGAAAGGGACTGTGCAGCCCCTCTGGGTCACCGTGACCGTTCCCCGGGACGCCGCCGCCGGGCTCTACAGGGGTAGGCTGACCCTCAAAGCCGAGAAGCCCCCCGCAATTGCGCTGAACCTGGAACTGCAGGTGCGGGATTTCGCCCTGCCGCAGCGCCCGGCACTGGCGACCTCCTTCGGCATGTCCGCTTCCTGGATCTCCCGCTATTACCTTGGCCGGAGCGATCCGCAGCCCTCCGTGGACGGCGCGGTTTTCCGGCGCTGGTGCGATGAACTCCTGCGCCACCGGGTCTCGCCGTACCTGGGCACCGAATACCGGCCACAACCCGGTGAGGACGGCAAGTACCAGCTTCAGCCCTGGCTGGACAACGCGAAGCACTGTGCGGCCAACGGTCTGACCAGCACGATGCTCGCGATCATGCCCGCCACGCCTAACAAGGCCGATGATTACGACGATGCGTTCAAGCAGCGGTTCCGGGCGGATCTGTCGGCAATGGCGGACGCCCTCGACACCGAGGGCCTGCTGGACCTCGCATACGTCTGCGCCTGGGATGAGCCCCACGAAGCGAACTACGAGGGCGTGCGGGCAGGGCACCGGCTTATCCGCGAGATCCGGCCGGACCTGCGCATTCTCCAGACCGTCTGCTTTGACGACGAGCCGTCTGAACTCGTGGGCAATGTGGACATCTGGTGCCCAATCACGTCGCGCTGGAACCACGAGTTCTACAGCGGTCGGCAGAAAGCGGGCGAGGAGATCTGGTGGTATGTCTGCTGCGGACCCGGGCCGCCCTACGCCAACTTCTTCATTGACCAGCCAGCCCTGGACCACCGGTTACTCTTCTGGCAGACCTGGCAGCGCGGTGTCACCGGGCTGCTCTACTGGCAGACCACCTGGTGGGAGGGCAATATCCCCGAAGGCGGCAGCGACGACGCCGGGGACCCGGACACCTGGGTCACCGCAAGCCACAAGGTGTTCAAGGTGAATGGAGACGGGCATCTGCTGTACCCCGGCGCGCGGAAAGAGCCCGTGCCGTCAATCCGGCTCGCGGTCATCAGAGATGGAATCGAGGACTACGACTACCTGGCACTGCTGAAGGCGAGACTGGGTGAAGCGACCGTTTCGCAGGCCGCGAAGAACCGTTACGAGGCGCTGCTGCAGGTTGGCCCGAAGATATCACCGAGCCTCACGTCATTTGCGACCGATGCGCGTGTCATCTGGGAGAAGCGCGAGGAGATCGCGCTGGCCCTGGAGGCGCTCGCCGGCCCCGAGGGCTAGCGCTGGATATCGTGATGGAATGAGCAGGAATCCCTCGCGGGGCCGCGAATGTACCACCAGAGTAACCATCCGGGGCGGGACTTTCGCCAAACAGGAGTGGTTCAGGTGTCCGATCTGGGAGACCGGATCAGGCGGGACGAGAACGCATTCCAACGGCTCATGCAGGACATTCCCGGGTTTGACGGCTACCGGGAGCGGGAGATCAGGCGCACGGCGGACAAGCTTCTCCGGGAGCAGCTCGTGGCGGAGATGGACGTGGTTCGCGGCGCCATCAACGCCGTCATGCGACGCGATGCCCGGGAAGGCCGGCTGCAGGGCCTCAACGATCTGGACCGTCTCGCGCGCCATATGGGGAAAGTGCGCGACAACGTGCGCTTCGCGGACTACGGCTACACCGGGTTTTTCGACGCGGTGAAGATCGACGAAGACGATCTGGACCGGATCTACCAGCATGACGTGTCTCTGCGCGACCAGATCGAGTACTGTGCACTGGCGGTAGAGGCGCTGTCCAAGGCGCCCGGCGACGAGGTTCAGGCGGCGGTGGACAAGACCGAGCAGGCCATCGCGAAACTGCAGGAGATGGTGGACGGCCGCGAGCAGGTGGCGGCTTCGGCGGTACCCGGCCGGGATTCCTGACCAGGCGCGTGTTCCCGCGCTGACAACGGAGGGCAACAATGGCGCTACTCGACGTGATCGAATGGCGAGACTTCACCGGCGACGAGATCGTGCACCGCTGGCCTGCATCGGGCCCCGGCACGATCAAGTGGGGAGCCCAGCTCACTGTCCGGGAGAGCCAGGTAGCCGTGTTCTTCCGCGACGGCAAGGCGCTGGATGTCTTCCAGCCCGGCCGCCACACCCTGGAGACCAACAATATCCCGCTCCTGGGCGCCCTCATCAACCTGCCCTTCGGCGGGCAGACCCCCTTCCAGGCCGAAGTCTACTTCGTCAACATGAAGACCTTCGCCGACATGAAATGGGGCACGCCCGCGCCCATCATCTTCCGCGACAGCGAACTGCACACCGTGAGCCTGCGCTCCTTCGGCGCGTACACCATGCGGGTCCGCGAGCCCCAGTTGTTCGTCAATACCATCGTGGGCACCGAGCATGTCTATGACTCCGACGCCTGCCAGGCGTGGCTGCGCAATTTCATCGCCTCCCGTTTCACCGACACCCTTGGCGAGGTCATGGACACGGTCCTGGACCTGCCCAAGCTGTACGACGAGATCGGCGTCGCGGTGAAAGCCCGGGTCGGCGAGGACTTCGAGCGCTACGGACTGGAACTCATCGACTTCGTCATCGGCGCAATCACCCCGCCCGACGAAGTGATGGAGATGATCAACGAGCGCGCCCGCATGGAAGCGGTTGGCGACATGAACCGCTTCACCCAGTTCCGCACAGCGCAGGCCATCGGCGACCTGCCCAAGGCAGGCGGCGACAGCATGGCCGCGGCAGGCATGGGAATGGGTGCGGGCGTGGGCATGGGCGCGGCAATGGCCGAGGCGCTGCGGGGCGCAATGTCCGGCAACCAGCAGCAGGCCCCGCCGGCCGAGGGCGCCACACCCGTGTCGCCGGCGGGTGCGAAGTTCTGTGCCAACTGCGGCAAGCCCCTGGCTGCCGGCGCGAAGTTCTGCTCCGAATGCGGGGCGAAAGTCGGCGGGTAATCCGGGGGGCTGCGGCCAACTCTGTCACAAGCGCCCGGGTCCGACGCGAGACGGTCGGACCCTTGCGTGTGCGTTGCCGATTACGGAGGTGTCGCAAGTGCCCGATCGCGAAGTCATGTCATCACCGCGCATCCCGCCGGCCGTTGGCCCGTATTCCCAGGCCATACGCTCCGGGAACCTGCTCTTCTGCTCCGGAATCGTGCCCCTTGACCCGGCCACGGGGAAGATGGTCGAAGGAGGCATCCGCGAGCAGGTCACGCGCGTTCTTGACAACATCAAGCTGCTTCTCGAAGACTGCGGCGCGAGCCTCGGCGACGTGGTGAAGACCTCGGTCTTCATGGCGAATCTGGGGGATTTCGCGGAGATGAACGCGGTCTACGCCACTTACTTCCCGCAGGACCCGCCGGCGCGCAGCACCTTCCAGGTCGGCGCCCTGCCGCTGGGCGCGCAGGTGGAGATCGAGGTCATCGCGGCCCTGGACTGATGTCCGGGAAGAGCCGCTGACTGGAGGCCGGAGATGCGAGTCATCGCCCTCAATGGCAGCCCGCGCAAGGGCGGCAACACGGACATACTCATCGACGAGTTCCTGCGCGGCGCAGAGGAATCCGGTGCGCAGTGCGAAAAGCTGTACCTGTACGACTACACCATCCACCCGCCCGGGGAGCTGGCCGACCTGCATTCGGAACGCGTGGACATCCACGCGGGCGACGACCACCGGCTCGTGCTGAACCGGGTCATGGACGCCGACGTCGTGGTTCTTGGCAGCCCCGTCTTCTGGCAGGGCGTCACATCGCAGATGAAATGCTTCGTGGACCGGTTCTCGTGCCACTACACGAAGGATTGGTTCAATGAGGGCATGAGCGGCAAGACCTGGGCGGTGATCGTGCCTTTCGCGTCGCCGGACCCCAATGAGTTCCGGTGGGTGACGGAGCCGGTGAAGGTATGGGTGAAGCACTTCAAGGGGACGTATCTCGGCGAGGTCGCGGTGTCGGTCTTCGCCAAAGGCGCCGTACGAGACAAACCGTCCGCCTTGCAGGCGGCATACGAACTGGGCAAGAAGGCCGCAGAGTCACGAGGCTGACGAGTCAGTTGGTGGGGGTATGCCCATGTCCGACGAACAAGACCGCGCCATCGCCATCGGTGCTCTCGATGAGGCATTCGTCAGGAAACTGCGGCAAGCCGCCGTCTGGCTTCCCGAGTTGAGGGCGGCTCTCGAGACCATCGAATCCGGGGCGCTCCAGATGGCGGAACAACGGCTGGATTTCGCGCAACAGCTATCGGACTGGGCGGATCTCATGGTCGCCCGAGGCGACGCGGTCTCGTGTCGGATGGCCGTCGCCAGGTACTACTACAGCATCAACCATGCTCTCCGGGCTGCTTTCGCGGCAGGCTATGGCTATGACGCATGCCCTGAAGGCAGCGGCGGGCACGCCAACGTTTTCGCAGCCGTCGCATCCATGGCGTATTCGGAACCCAAGTTCCTGGCGAAACTGCGCAAGGTCAAGTATCTTGGGGAAGAGATAAAGCGACGCGAGGAACAGGCTGTGCCGATTGCACAGAAACAGACCGACAGGGACATACACGAGATGCTGCAGGCAGCACTCACACGAGAGCCCTATCTGAGCCAGGAGCCGGATCGAAGGCTCTGGCTCGAAGCAGAGCTCAGGCACTATGAGAACCGAGGCGATTCCTCGGCCAGGAAAGCCGCTCGTAGCGCGATCGACGCCTTCCTGAACGGCCTACACGACTTGCGCAAGCACGCCGACTACGATCCGGCAGGCCGAAGCTCTCCGGGGGATGAGGCCGTCGATTTCGTGGCCAAGTCACAGTACATGGCTGAGATCGCCCATTCCGTGCTGTGCGAGGTCACGGCCTACATACTCGACGTTAGGCGAGCAAAGGAGGCGTAAGATCAGTGCCCGTACCCATTCGCAGGATCGACAGCGGCCCGCCTTCCGAGACCCGAGAGAGCTTGGAGCGCCATGTGGCGGGACGCATCTGGGACGCTTTGCGCGACAGGTGGACCGACGTCATGGTCGACGCCAAGGCCGAACGCATCAGCGATTACTGGAGCGTGGAAGTATTCGTGAGTGAGATCACGGCGGTGGATACCGCGGAGCGCTGCGCGGAGGCTATTCAGGGCGAACTGCGGGAGCGCGGGATCGAGGCGTATCTGCGGGTACGAAGTTGGACCGGGCCGTGGGGATAGCCCCGCACACTCCGGGAGGAAAGACCACCGTCAGCCGCGTCACGAGTACACTGAAGGAGATCACGACCATGAGGCTGTCGCTGCATCCTGTCATTCTCGGCGGATCGTTGTCTTTCGAGGACATGCTGGGCCTTGCGGCCAAGCTCGGCTATGAGGGCATCGATACCGGGTTCGAACTGGCCCGCGAGATGGGCGCCGAGGAGTTTCTCGGCCTGTGCGACCAGTACAACGTGGAACTAAGCGTCTGGCCGATGGGCGTTGAGTGGCGTCAGGACGAGGACACCTTCCAGCGCCACCTCACCGCACTGCCGGATCAGGCCGCTTTCGCCGCCGAACTCAACTGCACCCGCACCTGCACCTGGATCCCGCCGGCCGTCGAAGGCGATGCCGACGAAACCCGCAAGACGTGGATGCGGCGCTGGGGCGAGATCGCGAAGGTCATCGCGGAGCACGGCCACAGCTTTGGGCTGGAATGGGTTGCGCCGTACCACACCCGGGCCGGGAAGAACGAAGTTGTCTGGCGCATGACCGAACTCCTCGAGATCGAGGATGAAATCGGCGAACCGAATCTGGGCCTGCTGGTGGACAGCTACCACTGGTTCAACGCCAGCCAGACCGCGGCCGAATTGGCGGCTGTGCCCGTGGAGAAAGTGGTGCACGTGCACCTGAATGACGCGCCCGACCGGCCGCTGGAGGAGCAGCAGGACATGGAGCGTCTCACCCCGGGCGAGGGGATCATCGACCTGCATGGTTTCCTGGGCGCCTTGAAAAAGATGGGCTATCGGGACTTCCTGGGTGTTGAGATATTCAACGCGGAACTGAAGCAGTTGCCCGCTGAGATTTCCGCGACCCGTGTCAAGAAGGCGTGCGACAAGCTGCTCTCGGAGATCTGATCCGGCAGCGCAATGTCTTCCGACAGGCGGCCGCGCAACCGGGTTGCGTGATGCATGTTGGACTTCCAGCTGTCGCCGCGAAGGGTTTTCGACCGTCGCCTGAGTCTCTTGCTGGCGGTCAGCGACCTGTTGGTGTGCTGTCTGGCGGTGATCCTGGCCTACGAGATTAGGGTCATCGTCCCCACGTCCATGCTGGCGCCGATCCGGCACGATGTGTGGATGTACGTCTCGGCATTGCCCGTGATAACGTGTCTGTGGTTCATCGCCTTCAACAGCTTCGGGCTGTACGAAGTGCGCCGGTTCGTCTCGGCTTTCAGCGAGATGACCGCGGTTTTCCGGGCCGTGAGCACCGCCGTACTGCTGGTGGCCGCGGCCTCGTTTCTGAGCCACAAGGACTACTCGCGGGCCACGCTGCTGATCTTCTGGACAGTGGGCCTTACGCTGAACCTCGTGTCACGCGCGCTCCTGCGGTCTTACGCCGAAGCCGTTGGCTCGCGCGAGGAGACTCGTGCACGCGCCGTAGTGCTGGGCTGTGGAGATCTCGGCGCGCTGGTGGCAAGGCGCATCCGGGAGTATCAGCTCCTGGGATACGAACTGGTGGGTTTCGTCGCCGTGGCCGATCCGCCGCCGGACGTTGAGGGCTACCGGGTCTTGGGCTGCATCGACGAACTTGCCGGCATTGTGCGGGAACATGATGTTGATGAGATTCTTGTCGCTAGTCCGGACCTCGACCCGGGCCTGCTCATGAGCGCTGTGCAAAGCTGCGAGGGCCTGCGGGTGGTCTTCCACTTGGTGGCAGGGCCCCTGCACGTGCTCACGCGGCATACCGAGATATCCGGCTTGGCGGACCTGCCGGTGATCGAACTGCCGCAACCGAGCTTCCCGGCCTGGCAGTGCGTGATCAAGCGCGGGCTGGATGTGATCGCAAGTGCTGTCCTGCTGGTTGCACTCTCGCCCGTCATGCTTCTGGCCGCTCTCGTCGCTCATCGGGAGACCGGCGGAACGGTGATCTTCCGCCAGCAGCGCGTGGGCTACCGGGGACGGCTGTTCACGATGTACAAGCTGCGCACCATGAAATGCGACGCCGACCCGTACGCAGAGGCTCCAGGCAGCGCGGACGACCCCCGTGTCGGCCCGGTGGGACGATGGCTGCGGCGTTTCAGCATCGATGAACTGCCCCAGTTGTTCAACGTCCTGCGCGGGGATATGAGCCTGGTGGGGCCCAGGCCTGAGATGCCGCAGATTGTCGAGGAATACGAGCCCTGGCAGCGCCGGCGACTCGATGTAAAGCCCGGTCTGACCGGGCTATGGCAGATACTCGGGCGCAAGGAAATGCCTTTGCGCGACAACATCGAGGTCGACTTCTACTACATTCTCAACTGGTCAATCTGGCTCGACCTGACCATTCTGCTCAAGACCATCCCCGCGGTGCTCGGCGGGCGGGGAGCATACTGACCGCACCGCGGCGCGGAAAACGAGGGTGCTGGCCTGCCCGCCCCGGGAGCATCGGTTGTGTGGCACGAACATCGGCCTCGTGTGTGGCCAGAGTCCTGTGCCCGCGGTGTTGCGGCCCTGCCGTCCGCCTGTAGCCGCCCGGCGGAAGCCGGGGGATTGCGGCCCCGGCGCGCGGGGAACGGCCTGTCGCCCCCGATCGGGGGATCAAGGCGCATTTTGGGGCGGGAATCCAGGGGCTTGCGCCCCTGGCTATAAGCTGCCGCCCGCTTCGCGGGCTATGAGGCAACGGCCTGAAGCATTGCGGCGCGTGGTCGACGAGGGGACCGTGCCCGGATGGTATGCCCCACCCACTTTTCGGGTCAGACCCCGCCCGCTTCTGGACAGTTGCGGCGATTACTGCTATTCTTTCAACATGATTCATTGGCGAACCCAGCCCCTGAGCGGCTGCTTCGGGAGGCCCTCCCATGAGGTCCGTGCTTCTTGTTGTGTTGACCGCATTCTGCCTGGGCATCGCGGCCGGCCAGGACGCGGAAAAGAAGGAAGAGAAAAAGCCTGAGCCCCCGAAGGTTGGGGTCCAGTACTTCCCGGCGGATGCCAACGACCCGGTGGATATCAATCACCCCGGGCTGCAGGATCGGATGATCGACCTCGGGCTGTCCGCGCCCCCAGCGGGAAGCAGTCTTATCGACCAGGTCCTGAAGCTCAGCCGTGAGGAAGCCGTGGAGGTCCGGGCATACGTGGTCAAGCTGACCAACCGCGAGGACGCCGCGATCCCGGTCAGTGCCGAAACAGTGCGCCTGATGCTCTCGACCAACGACAAGAAGGGCCTCGCCGCCTCGCCGATCACCGCATGGGCCAGCAAGCGCTCCCTGTTTGAGCGCGCCAGCGAACTCGCGCCGGGCAAGAGTGTGACCGGCGTGGTCTACTACGAGATCCCCCAGAAGGACCTCGCAGGTCCGGATGTCAATCCACAGATCCACTATGTGCTCAAGGAAGGCGCAGTGCCTGTCCGGGCCTACATCGGGGAAGGCCTGCTGGAAGAGGTCGGTCTCGAGTGGAAGAAAGCAGTCACGTCCTCCCGCGTCGCACCCAGCGGCAAGCCGCGAATCTTCCCGACCATGGGAAACACCAACGATGAGACGCCGTTGACCCTCAGCGAGCCTGGCAAGATCGAGGCCGCCCCCGGGAAGGCCGTCGTCGCCCACAAGAACATCGTCGGCGAGCAGGTTCAGCAGGCCCAGATGCAGGGCATGGGCATGCCTGGTATGGGAATGCCGGGGATGGGAATGCCGGGGATGATGGGCCCCGAGGCAGGCATGGGCATGCCGGGTATGGGAATGCCGGGGATGGGAATGCCCGGGATGGGCATGCCTGGTATGGGAATGCCCGGGATGGGAATGCCGGGGATGATGGGCCCCGAGGCAGGCATGGGTATGCCGGGGATGGGGATGCCGGGAATGCCGGGAATGCCGGGAATGCCGGGAATGCCGGGCGCGATGCCCGGAGCGATGCCCGGAGCGATGCCCGGAGCGATGCCCGGAGCGATGCCTGGACTGCCTGGAATGCCGGGCGGAGTGCAGGCTGGGCCACCCGGTGAGGTCCCGGGAATGCCGGGGGTCGCACCGGGCGCCGC
>JAGPGE010000167.1 GCA_018056145.1 Armatimonadota bacterium | reverse complement strand
AGGCGGAGCAAGGGCAGACGAAAGAGGTGGGGGCCCTCGGCGAGCAAGTTAAGCTCAAGGTCACCATACGCGCAGATCATGCCGACCTTACCCTGACCTCCGACCAATGGGTGAGCAACTTGGCGCGTACCCAGGAGTTCATCTCCGGGCGTCGGGTAAGGGGTGTGTTTGCGGCCATGTTCTATGGAACCCGGCACGCCACTGCGCCAAAGAGCCCAGATGCGGCGAGGCGCCTGTTCTTCAGCGACGAGACGCGGTTTGGGGATTGCTGCATCGTGCAGGATGCCCTCCCGGTTCTTCCCATGCCCCTGTCTACGTTCTACTGTAAGCACCATCCGCCCGGTTCGGAACGGGAACACGGGGCTCTCGTTGACGCTCTGCGCGGCGAGCCACCCGAGGCGTGCGCGGAATGCGGCGCACCGATGGAGCGTGCGTCCGGCTGGCGGAGACGAAGCGGGTATTGGTTTGGGGCTAGCTGCCGAGAGAGAACCAGCACAGCCCTCAAAGACGGTACGGCCGACGAAGGTAGACTGTTCACGCGCGAGGGGATAGCGCAGGAGACGGTGCTGAGCGGCGAGATCGTCACTACGCTTGAACTATGGGATGAATTCGTCGCAGGGACCGGAATGCGCCTGGGTGAGGACATCGACATCGTGCTGGGGTCCTCCTGCCCAGCCATCATGCGGGTGGAGATGATGGAGGACAGTCCGCAGGCTGTGGGGGTCCAGCCGCCGCAGGGCAACGGCGCGGGAGGTGAGGTCACGGTCACGTTCCTGTCTGATGTACTGATAGATGACGAACTCGGAGAACCTGTCACAGTCCTCGACGACAAGGGGCTGCTTGGCGCTCTCGGGCTAAATGGGATTCAGGGCGTCAGCGTCGCGGCCAGGTTCCAGGCCACCACGCGCGTGTCCGGATGGAACGCAGCTTGGGGACTGCCGATGGGCCAGCGCCCAGGCATCGCCGCCGGTTCGTGCTTCCTGTTGAGTATCCTAACTGACGACTTGGAAGGCCCCATGCGTCTGCTCCAGGCTGCGGAGAAGAAGGGGATCGGCGTGCGGTGTAATGAGGGCTTCGGCCGTATCCGCGTCAATGACCCCTTCCACAACACTGCACAGGGGGTGTCCACTGATGGCTGAGCTATTGCAGGAGATCATCGACAGGCGCTTGGGTGCCGCCTACACGCTGATGGCCGCCAGAGCCTCAACAGGTCCGGGGATGTTCCAAGTCCCCAAGGCCACCATTCTTGCCTGGAAGAGAGGTAAGTTCACACGCTCGTATCTCAGGTCGTTCCTGACCTTCTGTTGCCGGAGGGAAGCCCAAGACTGGATCGCGTTCATTGATGGGTGCCTGAAGAAGCAGCGCGACCCTTGGCAAGAGAACCAAGAAGGGGCGAAGGCGCTGCTCGATGCCCTGCATGGCTGGGAGAAGAGCACCTGGGTCGCCGAGAGGTGGGACGAGGTCCAGGCGTTGATTGAGGGGAGTGACCCGATGCCGTCCTGTTTCGAGAAGACCGAGAAGCTGCGCATCGCGCGAGATCAGATGATGGTAGGCCTGCGTACGGCCATCCGCACCAAGACCGAAAGGGGGGAAGACTGATGATGTTCGGCAGGTATATGGTGAGGTTTGAGGGCGTGATCAAACTCTCGTCCGCCCTGCACATCGGCAGTGGCGATGAGGATGAGAGCTATGGCGCGCTCGTGGTACGCAACCAGACCGGTGAACCGTTCATACCGGCTACAACTCTGGCCGGGCTACTCCGCGGCATCGCGCGGCACATGGCGGCGGCCGGCACGTATGGGTGCAAGCCGCCTTGCCTGGCATTGGATGCCAAGTCCATGTGCGGAGAGTGCGTGGTGTGCCGGGTCTTTGGCGCTGCCGGTGATGAGAACGCTCGCGCTTCGGCGTGGGAGTTCGGTCACGCGCGCTGGGCCAGGGACGAGTCACTGGGGCGCGAAGCGCGGGAAGTGCGCGATAGCGTCGGGATCGGTCGGCAATCCGGAGCGGCCGCCACCGAAAGACTGTTCGCTCAGGAAGTGGTGCCCAAGGGCGCCAAGTTCGCTTTCAGCAGTTGCCTCCACGCGGCCGATGAGGACGAGATCGCCCTTGCCATCCACTGCCTTGACTTCTGGAAGGAGTGGGGCGGGCGCGTCGGCAAGGCCAGCAACTCCGGCCTTGGTAAGTTCAGGTTCGACTACTGCGCCGAGAAGCTGGATCTGAATGATCCAGTCCAGCTGGAGCGATACCTGTTCGATGACCCGATGCAGACCCATCAGTCAGTGACCGTGATCTGCCCCCACAGCCGGGCCTATGAGGATCAGGTTAGGCTCCTCGCCAAGAAGGTACAGGACGCGGCTGGCGGAGCTGAGGACAACGACGCCGAACCTTCGAAGGAAGCGCGGCGGCTCCTGTTTGAGGCCATTCGCTGGGACATCACTCTGCAACCAGTTGGGCCGCTCCAGATCAAGACCGACTTCGGGGCCGACGATGATGTGCTCACCGTCGAGGGCAAGCTAGGCGTGACCGATCCATTTGAGACCGACAGGCCAGATTCTGCCTTTGTGCGCACCGGCGAGGTGGGCTGCGACAGCATCAGTGAGGTCAACTACATCCCCGGGCGCTCGCTCAAGGGCGTGGTGCGCAGCCACTGCGAGCGCATACTCCGCACCCGCTGGGCGCTCCACAATGATGACGGCGTGTACCTGACGCATGGCGCTACGGTCGTCTGCGACCCCAACGGCAGCGAGCTACCCCGTCTGAAGCCTTGCGGCAAAGATGAGTGCCGCTGCCCGGCGTGCGAGCTGTTCGGATCAACACATTACGGCGGTCGTGTCACAGTGTCTGAAGCGTTCCCGGTAGATGCCAGCGCGTTTTCGGAACGCCTCAAGACCCTTCAGCGCGTGTCTATCGATCGCATCACTGGCGGCGCCGCCGACAAGCGTCTCTTCTCAGGACGCCTCTTGTTCGCCCCAGAAAAGCCGGACCCCAAGCTGGCTATGAACTTCTCGATAGAGATGGAGTGCCCCGACAGTTCGGAACTGGGGCTCATGCTCTTCGCACTGCGCGACCTGTGTAAGGAGCGGCTTCGCGTGGGCTTTGGGAAGCATGTCGGTCAGGGGAAAGTGGCTGCCACCATTACCGGGTGCAGCTTGCTGACTCGGGAAGGCAGCCCTATCCATCTCGGACTTCCCGACGAGGGCATCGGCCAGTCGGACGTGGGCTGCCTCAAGCTCTCTAGGTGGTCGCCCACTCAACCGCTGACACTCGAGGGTTGGCACAGCGTGTTCGGGAAGCTGAGCAAGTGGGGCACCGATGGTTGGACCGAGTTCCTCGAAAGCTGGGCCGCATTGGAGGGAAAGACAAGTGGCTAGTGCTATCGCGAACCGGCTGGATGACTGGGAGCAGTGGCTAATGGGCAACCAGAAAGACCTCTCCCTGCCCTGGGCCGTCGTGGCATTCACAGACCAGGTCTGCGTTACGAAGACCGACGCGGTACCCGCAGAGTGGCTGAAGAAGCTCTGTGACGAGCATGAGACCGGCGGGCTGCTCGAAGCCAGACTGTTCGGGGATGACGCCGAAATCCTCATTCGTTGGGAGACGTCTGGTAGATGGCTCTGCCGCCTGATCACCGACTGCGGAGAAGCGTCGGAAGGCATGGTGGCACTTGGTGACCCCGAGAGCCACGAGGTGTACCTGTGGGGCCAACGCCTCGGTGACTCCCAGCAGTGGTTCGAACAACGCATCAGGCCCATCGAGCTTCCGCTCGGTGACGGTGGTGCCTTGGCGGTCGCTGACATCAAGGTCTATGCTCGGGAAGGCCAGGACCCGATCTGGCGATTCAGCAACCTGCACACGGAGGGGGCTTGAGAACATGGCAACCCGGCGACTCACCAAGAAGACTGTACTGCCGAACGGGGCTGATGCTTGGATTACAGTGCGCCTTGACGGCAAGGCCGCAAACCAGGAGGGATACCTCGAACCCGACAAGTTTGAGGACGGCGTATGGGATCAGCTGCGCGCAGACCTCGTGGTCGAGCACAACCCTGACAGCCAGCGATGGCGTGTGGCCGCCAACCAGCCTGCTCAGCCTGAGCCGCCAGCGCCGCACGCAGTAGCGCAGACCGGTCAGCCAGACCACCTGACGCCACCGGCGGGCGAGAACTCCGGGATCCCGCAGAATAGCGAGCAGGCGAGACCCCAGGACCCTTGCAGGCGCAGCGAAACAGATCCACAAGTGGGAGGCGCAGCCATGGCTGCAAACGAGTTCCTGCCGCCGTACAACTTCGTCCCGCTGAGCGATGCGCCAGCCCGCGAGCAATGGGACGACCTGCTGAACCGTGCCGGGCACGAACGCTTCACCGGGCTCTGCGGCCGGATCACATGCGAGATCAAGACACTCACTCCGCTGTTCATACCGGACGCCGAAGGGCAGTGCGCGTGGCCCGCCACCAAAGACACGCATCGTGAGAAGCGCTTCTTCCGGGTGAACGGTGTCCCTGCTATCCCGCCCGCAACGCTAAAAGGCGCGATTCGGTCCGTCTATGAGACCCTCACAGGAAGCTGCCTCGGAGTGTATGACCAAGAGTCCCACAAGACGAGGATGGGGTGGCGGCGAGCTGCGAACCATCCGCGTCGTGATCCGGCAAGGCTGTATCGGGAGGGTCAGCAGGTGAAGTATGGCGTCTACACCGGGCAAGCGCGTATCCCGTTCGAGGCGGTGGCCCTGCTGGGCCTCTCCGATGGGGCACCCCTTCGGAGCGTCACGACTATCAAACTCCGCAACCACGGACCAGTCGAGGCCATCGCGGCGACCGCTCCGTCTGGCGCCGCTTGGTCTGCATATAGCCCCGTCGTCAGCATTGCCGGAAACTTTGAGCAACGCGGCAGCAAATGGCACGTGAGAGCCGGCGCCGACTGCTACCGACTCCCAGACACGCTGAAGGCAATGCTGCCGATCGCGATCGCGGCTGGGGCATCCGTAACATTGCGACGGGTCCTCCACACGATCAGCGACTCCCCGGGAATCAACGGAGTGGGCCCGACCCCCACATCGTACAACGGCATGGCGCGAAGCTATAAGCGCTATGCCATCGCGGTTGACTACGCCGGCAATAGCTATGCACTGCCAACGCCCATAGCAACGTCCCCCGACATGGTCGCCCATATCACCTCCTCCGGTGACGCCAACAAGAGCAATGACCGGGTGTTCTGGGGCCTCACGAATCCGGTCGATGTCTCCGGCGACGACTACGATGCGTGCGTTGGGGCTCACAAGACCTGCGACCCCAAGCTTGCTGACGCGCACCTGCACGGATGGGGCGCGATGCTGAAGGATGAGGGGGACGTCGCCCCGCAGGATGGGCCGCTTGTCTACGTGGCCTCCCAACGGTACAGGGGCGTTGGTTTCAGGCCCCCGCAGGCCGTCTTCATCGGCCCGGTCGCCATGTACCGGGAGCCCTATGACAAGACGGTGGATGACTGCACCTCCGGCGAGCACAAGCCCGGAGCCTGCAACAAGACCGACGGCCTGTGCCCGGCCTGCGCTCTCTTCGGGGGACTGTTCCCCAAGGAACAGTCTGCCAAGAAGAGCGATGTGCCGCTGGCTGGTCGCGTGTCGATCAACACCGCCTGGTTCCTGGAAGCCCCCGACAGCGTGATGGACTTCAGGAAGGTGCCGCTCCGCATTCTGGGTGAGCCCAGACCCTCCTACTTTCCGTTCTACCTCCGGCCCAATGGCTTACGGGCCGTTGACTACAATGGCGTTCCGTGGCAGGAACCCCAGCAACAAGGCAAGCCCTCCAGACCTGAAGACCCCGATGAATGGCCCCCTGCCCAGGATGGCCTCAGGATCCGCGGCCGCAAGTTCTACTGGCACAATCCGGCTCGCTGGGAGACGTCCCAGGGAGCGACCGATGGCGACTGGACCAAGGAGTACCGTATCCAGGACGAGCACTTCGAGGCCGGCGACGAGTTCAGTGAGTCCGGCCGCACCAACCAGAACGCCACCGTGGAACTCCTCAAGCCCGGCGCCAGGTTCAAGTTCACCGTGGACTTCGAGAACCTGAGCGAGAATGAACTCAAGCTCCTGCTGTGGTGTCTCAACCTGGAGACCGGCATGGCCCACCATCTCGGCATGGGCAAGCCCATCGGGCTTGGCAGCGCTGAGGTAAAGGTCCAGGAAGTCGTCGTCCGCGACCTGAAGACCAGCTACACCGACCTTCTCGCTGAAGACGAGAAGCAATGGGGCGCTTTCGACAGGGACAACCCCGCCGCCCTTCTCAATGGGGTCCCGCACGCTGGCACGGGCATCCTGAAGCAGCTCAAGAAGATCCTCACTGTCAATCCCTTCGGTCAGAGCCAGCCGCGTATCGACTACATCCCCGACGTCCTGCCTGCCAATGAGGGCTTCAAGTACTACACTCATCACCGCCACAACCCGCTGAAGACCATACCCGACGCCGTCGGTGGCGCACGCATGGTCGCGAATAACCTGCCGCACGGGGGGAACTGATGCTCAGACCCATTCTGCACATCATGACCGTGGGTACTTCGGCCTTTGGGAAGAAGTCGAGGCTTCACCCCCTGTGCAATGTGCCTCGGCAACACTTAGACATTGAGGGAATCGGGAACGAAAGCTTGGTCTCCACAGATGGCGAGGACCAGCCGGGCAACGATCTCGAATCGCACTGCCAGATCGCCGGTGTTCTGGTCGACCGACTCAACCAGCTAAGTCCGAGTCAGGAGACTGGCGATACACCTCCCGCCGGGGCAGACTTCCTCCCTGCCGAGATCAGCAGCCTGCACGCCTTCTACCAGCAGGACGAGGAGCGGAACGGGAGCAGTCCCCAAGAAGTCGACAAGGTCGTACTCCTGTGCAGCGACACCAACGCCGGCCTGACTGCAGGCTTCGCGATCCAAAAGTACATCCAGGGCCACACTTCCCGCACCGGCAATCACCGCGCCGCTTTCGACGGCTGGATCACCGGTCCACCCCAACTCGTGGTTGTAGGCGGCCTACAGAGCCTCAACGCCGATACCTTCAGGGATACCGGCCTCAACAAGCTCGTCGAGGCGGTCCAAAATGCCATTGCCCCGCACCGGGAGACTCACAGGATCGTGATCAACCTCACCGGCGGCTACAAGGGCGCGATCCCCCACTTGGTGCTCATCGCCTCGGCATACGAGGACGTAGAGGTTATCTACAAGTACGAGACGTCCGCCGCTACGGTGACGCTCCCGGCGATGCCCCTCGCCCTGGACCTGCCCATGTGGCGCGATTACCGCTGGCTGCTGCGCGCCCTGCCGCACCTGGGTACTGGCGGCAAACTCCTGCAGAAGGATGTGCCGCGACCCGTGCGAGCCCTGTTCCAGGTGGATGCGAACGGAGTGGCGAAGGGAAACTTCCTCTACGGCCTATGCAAGAGAGAGTACGATAGGCACGCGGACGATGCCTTCTCCATGCACGGCCGAGGCGAATTGCTGCTCGATCTTCTGGACAGCAAACCGGAGCTCCAGAAATGGCTGCGCGAGCATATAGAGCGCTGGCAATACGCCTGGCTGGGCGATCAGGTCCCCGAAATGGCCGAGCATCAGCGCGGCCACACCCAGCGTGCTCTTGAGTTGGCATCACAGATCATTCGACCAGCGTTTGGCTCCGAAGGCGAGAGATTTCTCAACGATACCGAGCTGGCCGTGTTCATCGCCGCGGTCTGGCTGCACGATATCGGCCACGCCGGCAAGCAGTTCAGGGCTGCGGGAAAGATCTACGTGGTGGATGGCTTTCCCACGCTCATTCGGGACTGGCACCACTTCCTCGCCGCCCAGATGCTGGAGGACGACATCGATGCAATCAAACACGGTCGCGACGGCGCGTTCTTCCACAGGCCTCAGGACGGCTGCACTGACACAGCCATTGGGTTCATCCGCGCCGTCGCTCTCGTTGCCCGGCACCACCGCAGGCGTCTGCCCCTGAACGGCGAACAGTCTAAAACTCCTCTTCCGGGCGGGAATACTGCGGATGCGCCCTTTGGCGAAAGAGAGTGCACCGTCCAAGTCGGCAGCGAAACCGTTCGCTGGAGGCTGCTTACCGCGCTCTATCGAGTGGTTGACGCAGCCGACGTCCAGGGCGAGCGCGTTGGCACTGAGCAGTACCAGAAGGCTCTCGCTGAGCTGTCGGTGCGCCAGGCCGATGCCATGCTGGATGAGGCCGAATGGCAGTTGGGACGCCGCCCGTGCCCGCTCGCTAGCTGGGCTGAGGAGCAGAGTAAGACCCTCGGCAACCTCCGAGATCGGATGTGTGCGGTCCGCCAGGATCCGGAATGCGAAAGCAAGTCTAGGGAGCTACAACAAACGGACGAGGCCGTCGCCGATGCGGTGGCCCGACTCTGCGGCACGCGTGCCGACGGCGTCGCCGACGCCTACTATGCTTATAGGGCACGGGTGCTCGGCCTGCTCTCGTCAGCGGTCTTCAAGCAGCGCCAGCCTGGACACTGGAAAAAGCATGCAGGCGTGCATGCCGTGGTCTTCCGGCATGAGCGCATTGACGACTGGCACCAGGTCACGCCCCTCATCTTCGTGAAACAAGATGGCAGCGGGAAGCGCCCAGAAGACCGGGCCAGTGAAGCACTCAAAGACATCAGTAGTGAACTCAAGGAGCAAGGCGTTCTGGAGATTTTCGAAGAAGCGAAACTTCGGTTCGTCGCTGATAAAGTAAACCAGGTCACCACGTACCAAGAAGACGACATTCTCCTTTTCGAGGGGACCAGCTCTTGATCACACAACAGTGTCGCTAGTGCTGCAACCGAGCTCCGAAGAAAGATAGCGAGAGACGAAGGAGTCGGCGGACTGACGCGGAAATGGTCGGTGTCTGAGCACCTTGACAACTCGGAACCCCACACTTATGTCGTATCCGCTCTCCCGGCGGCGCGGTTGCGCGCCATGGCTGGGAAGCCTTCGCGAGCCGTACTTGCTTCTCCTGGGCGGGCACTCTATGACCCGCCGTCTATCGGTTCGCGATTTCTCCCCGGGCGAGCAGTGAGGTGCGACGCTTGCGCCGCTGGCCGATTAGGGCTTTTTGACACGTCTACTATAGCTTCCCCTGATATCTGTGGCGTTATCGCGACACCCGATCCGTTCATCACAGTTTCGCAACATATTGGGCCTATGTCGAAATGATGTCTATTTGTGAACAAGTGGCCGTTGCGGGGCTGTGAGGCCCGGTTTTGGGCGTGGATCGGTCGCGAGAAAGTAAGGCGGGGTGGTTCGCGAATTGTGAACAAACGGGCTATGCCCCCTGAGATGGGCGCTATGGGCCGTTTTCACAGAAAGTTCCCCATTCGCGAACCGGAAAGGGAAAGCCAAATGGGGGAGGTTCGCGAATTCGGAAGCTGGACGTGTCTACGTGGCTGAGAATGCCACTTATACAGGCGCAAGAGTGTGAGGTGCGGCTAAATCAGGGGTCTGGAACTCGTTCACAACTGGCGGTTCGCGAATCATAAAAGTTACGGGCCTGCTGATGGGCTCTACGGGGCTCTCAGGGGCATTCTGGAAGGGTGGGTCGCACCTCACTTTGGCGATTAGGCCCATTGCAACCTTGACCCGCGCCCCCCGCAGGTC
>JAGPGE010000166.1 GCA_018056145.1 Armatimonadota bacterium | reverse complement strand
GGATATGGCGACGGGGCCGGGAGCGCGATGCCCCGGCCCCGCCAATCAAACCCGGCGACGACCTACTCTCCCACGACGTCTCCATCGCAGTACCATCGGCGCTGGAGGGCTTTACTTCCGTGTTCGGAATGGGAACGGGTGTGGCCCCTCCGCCATAGTCACCGGGAAAAACGGTTGTCAACGCGATTGCGCCCTGACAACTGCATAGCGGATTTGTTAGCCTCAGAATGAGTGCAAGCGTGGCAAGCGCTCGGGCGATTAGTACCGGTAAGCTGAAGACATTGCTGCCCTTACACTCCCGGCCTATCAACCTGGTAGTCTACCAGGGCCCTTACAGGTCGAACCTCGAGGAAACCTAGTCTTGGGGTGGGCTTCGTGCTTAGATGCTTTCAGCGCTTATCCACTCCAGACGTAGCTACCCTGCATATGCCGCTGGCGCGACAACAGGTACACCAGAGGTCTGTCCGCCCCGGTCCTCTCGTACTGGGGGCAGCTCCCCTCAAGTTTCCAACGCCCGCAACAGATAGGGACCGAACTGTCTCACGACGTTCTGAACCCAGCTCGCGTACCACTTTAATGGGCGAGCAGCCCAACCCTTGGGACCGAATTCAGCCCCAGGATGTGACGAGCCGACATCGAGGTGCCAAGCTCCGCCGTCGCTGTGAACGCGCGGGCGGAATTAGCCTGTTATCCCCGGGGTAACTTTTGTCCGTTGATCGGCGGCCCTTCCACTCGGAACCGCGGGGTCACTAGGACCTGCTTTCGCATCTGCTCGACTTGTGGGTCTCGCAGTTAAGCTCCCTTATACCCTTATGCTCTTCGCGCGATTTCCAACCGCGCTGAGGGAACCTTTGTACGCCTCCGTTACCTTTTAGGAGGCGACCGCCCCAGTCAAACTGCCCACCTGATACTGTCTCCAAACCGGATAACGGTTCAGGTTAGAATTCCAACCTTGCGGAGGGTGGTATTCCAACGGTGGCTCCACGAGCCCTGGCGAGCTCGCTTCAAAGCCTCCCACCTATGCTCTACACCGCAAAGTCAAATCCAATACCAGGTTACAGTAAAGCTCCACGGGGTCTCTCCGTCTTGTTGCGGGTAACCAGCATCTTCGCTGGTGCTACAGTTTCGCCGAGTCCCTCGTTGAGACAGCGCAGGAATCGTTACGCCTTTCGTGCAGGTCGGGTATTATCCGACGAGGAATTTCGCTACCATAGGACTCTCATGGTTAGAGCCGTCGTTCACCAAGGCTTCGGTTCAGAGCTTCAGCCACATAAATGCGGCCTGACCCCTCCCCTTAACCGTATGGCACCGGACAGGCGTCAGCCCCTATACCTCGGCTTGCGCCTTAGCAGAGACCTGTGTTTTTGGTAAACAGTCGCTCCCGCCGTTTCTCTGCGACCCCCAGATGCTCAGCGTGCTAGACGCGTCACAACCAGGGGCACCCCTTCTCCCGAAGTTACGGGGTGATTTTGCCGAATTCCTTAACGAGGGTTCTCTCGCGCGCCTTAGGATTCTCTCCCCGCCCACCTGTGTCGGTTTGCGGTACGGGCACTGTGCAACTCCCTAGAGGCTTTTCTTGGCAGCATGGGAATGACCACTTCGCCACCATTACAGCGGCTCCCCATCACCTCTCGGGGTTAAGGCCGGACGGATTTGCCTATCCAGCCCCCCTACGGGCTTGGCCGCGCTCTACCAATCACGCGGTTGATCGCCCCTCCTGCGTCCCCCCATCGGGACTTTGTCGTTGCACAGTGGCGCCGGAATATGAACCGGCTGTCCATCGCCTACAGCTTTCGCTCTCGGCTTAGGCCCGGCTAACCTTAAGAGGACGAACCTTGCTTAAGAAACCTTGGGCTTTCGGCGGTGAAGATTCTCACTTCACTTTTCGCTACTCGTACCGGCATTCTCACTTCCGATTCGTCCAGCAGTCCTTACGATCTGCCTTCATCCTACTACGGAACGCTCCCCTACCAAACCCAGAGTATGATGATCACGACGGACACCCGGGGCTCGCAGTCCCCCGCCAGTGCCGAAGCAAAGACGGACAAAAGCGATACCGTCGGGATAGGTCATGACCGACTCCAGATTTCCACGGCTTCGGTGCTAGGCTTAGCCCCGTTGGATTTTCGGCGCGGAGTCACTCGACCAGTGAGCTATTACGCACTCTTTAAAGGGATGGCTGCTTCTAAGCCAACCTCCTGGCTGTTTCAGCAACTCCACATCCTTTACCACTTAGCCTAGCTTAGGGACCTTAGCCGGTGGTCTGGGCTGTTTCCCTCTCGACCGCGGGGCTTATCCCTCGCGGTCCGACTCCCAGGCTCTGAAGTCACGGCATTCGGAGTTTGATTCGGGTTGGTACCCTGTCAAGGGCCCTAGCCGATTCAGTGCTCTACCTCCGTGACTGAACGCCTGAGGCTAGCCCTAAAGCTATTTCGGGGAGAACCAGCTATCGCCAGGCTCGGTTGGCTTTTCACCCCTATCCACAGCTCATCCGACGGCTTTTCAGCGCCGAGCGGTTCGGGCCTCCACGCAGGATTAGCTGCGCTTCACCCTGGCCATGGATAGCTCGCCTGGTTTCGGGTCTATGGCGTGCAACTCAATCGCCCTATTCGGACTCGGTTTCCCTGCGGCTCCGCCGTTCACGGCTTAACCTTGCTGCACACCATAACTCGCCGGTTCATTATGCAAGAGGCACGCCGTCACCCTGGCCCGAAGGCCAACGGGCTCCGACCGGTTGTAGGCACACGGTTTCAGGTACTATTTCACTCCCCTTCCGGGGTGCTTTTCACCTTTCCCTCACGGTACTTGTCCACTATCGGTCACTGAGAGTACTTAGCCTTAGAGGGTGGTCCCCCTGGATTCACACCGGATATCACGTGCCCGGTGTTACTTGGGAGAAGCTCTAGGAGACACCAGTCTTTCGCGTACGGGGCTATTACCCGCTATGGCCCGACTTTCCAGACATGTTCTGCTAGACTGATGTTTTGTAACTCCGTAGCGGAACCACACTTCCGCACGAGCCTTCCCGCGACCCCCGGCGTGCAACGCATGTGGGCTATACACACGCCAGGTTTGGGCTGATCCCCGTTCGCTCGCCACTACTAGGGGAGTCGCTGTTGCTTTCCTTTCCTCGAGCTACTAAGATGTTTCAGTTCGCTCGCTTACCGACCCTTACCCTATGTGTTCAGATAAGGGCGACGCCGCGTGACCGGCGCCGGGTTTCCCCATTCGGGCATCCCCGGATCTATGCTTGCTTGCAGCTCCCCGGGGCTGTATCGTTGCTTGCTACGCCCTTCATCGGCTCTCAGTGCCAAGGCATCCACCGTGCGCCCTTGGTAGCTTGACCACGCAATGTGAGATTCCTTCGGCTAACTAGTAACTTGCGTTACTGTCCGCTATGCAGTTGTCAAGGTGCAATCCTCTCGAGCCATCAGGCTCGTGCATGATGCCCTCTCGGGCGCCACGTACCAACCTGACCGCCTGCAACTTGGTGGAGACGACCGGGATCGAACCGGTGACCTGCTGCGTGCAAGGCAGCCGCTCTCCCAGCTGAGCTACGTCCCCACTCGGTCCGCCCTGGCCACCGTCTCGCCCCCGGCCACCGCGGTGCAGTGGTGGGCCGAGGTGGACTTGAACCACCGACCTCGCCCTTATCAGGGGCGCGCTCTGACCGGCTGAGCTACCGGCCCATCCCGTTCCTAAGGTTCGCTTCCGGCACCGACGAAAAATGCGAGGGGATCAGGCTCCCTCGCAGGAACGCCCCATCACGATCTCCAGCACTAATTCAAGCCGACCGCCCACTTACCGATGGCTCCACGCCTCCACTGGCTCGCAGTGCGATCCCTCAAAACTAAATAGCGTGAGTGATTGCCAGATCGACCTGATCCGAATGTTTCGGATCTCTCCTTAGAAAGGAGGTGATCCAGCCGCACCTTCCGGTACGGCTACCTTGTTACGACTTAGTCCCAATCACAGGTCTTACCTTCGGCCACCGCAGTGGACTTCGGGTACTACCTGCTTTCGTGACTTGACGGGCGGTGTGTACAAGGCCCGGGAACGTATTCACCGTGGCGTTGCTGATCCACGGTTACTAGCGATTCCACCTTCACGGAGTCGAGTTGCAGACATCCGATCCGAACTGGGACGAGTTTTGGGGGATTGGCTCCACCTCGCGGCTTAGCTACCCTTTGTACTCGCCATTGTAGCACGCGTGCAGCCCAGGGCGTAAGAGGCATGCAGATTTGACGTCATCCTCTCCTTCCTCCTGATTACTCAGGCAGTCCCAGAAGAGTGCCCAGCCGAACTGATGGCAACATCTGGCGAGGGTTGCGCTCGTTGCGGGACTTAACCCAACACCTCACGGCACGAGCTGACGACAACCATGCACCATCTGTCATAGGACCTGGGGGTTACCCAGGAGACCTGCTTTCACAGGCTGTCCCTACGATGTCAAGCCCTGGTAAGGTTCTAGGCGTATCATCCTATTAACCCGCATGCTCCACCGCTTGTGCGGGCCCCCGTCAATTCCTTTGAGTTTCAACCTTGCGGCCGTACTCCCCAGGCGGGACACTTAACGCGTTAGCATAACAGCACTGGGAGGGTCGATGCTCCCAACACCTAGTGTCCATCGTTTACGGCTAGGACTACCGGGGTATCTAATCCCGTTTGCTCCCCTAGCTTTCGCGCCTCAGCGTCAGTAACGTTCCAGGCAGCAGCCTTCGCCACTGGTGTTCTTGCCGATATTTACGCATTCCACCGCTACACCGGCAATTCCACTGCCCTCTCCCGTACTCTAGTCTAGCAGTTCAGCGAGCAGCGCCGGGGTTGAGCCCCGGAATTTCACCCGCTGCTTACTAGACCGCCTGCGCGCGCTTTACGCCCAGTAATTCCGGACAACGCTGGCCCCCTACGTGTTACCGCGGCTGCTGGCACGTAGTTAGCCGGGGCTTCCTCTGGAGGTACAGTCAGAACTTCTTCCCTCCTGACAGGGCTTTACGATCCGCAGACCTTCATCACCCACGCGGCGTCGCTGCATCGAGCTTGCGCTCATTGTGCAAGATTCCCTGATGCTAACTCCCGTAGGAGTCTGGACCATGTCTCAGTCCCAGTGTGGCCGGTCACCCTCTCAGGTCGGCTATCGATCATCGCCTTGGTGAGCCGTTACCTCACCAACTAGCTAATCGACCGCGGGTCCATCCTTCAGCGCCGGAGCTTTCCTTACGCGACTTGTGCCGCGTAAGCATATCGGGAATTAGCAGGGGTTTCCCCCTGTTATGCCCGACTGAAGGGCAGGTTACCCACGTGTTACTCACCCGTTCGCCACTGTCACCAGGTATTGTCCGAAGACTCCACCTGGATCTCGTTCGACTCGCATTCATTAGGCACGCCGCCAGCGTTCGTCCTGAGCCAGGATCAAACTCTCCATCGAAAAGACAATGCCCGTACCGAAGCCATTGACTCCGGCCGGAGCCTAGAACAGAGCTTGCTGGCAATTCATCGTCACGCTATTTAGTTTTCAAGGATCGCTTCCGTTGCAGGCCGCTACTATACTCGATCGCAAACTCGCTGTCAACTGCTTTTCTGCGGATTTCCCCGCGTCGCGATCTCGTTATTCGCGGCCTTTCAAGGTCCCCGTCGCCGTCCGTCGGGTTCTATAAAATACCCTAACCCGTCTTCACTGTCAAGGACTTTTTCAAGCAACCCCCGCTACCCATCGTCCTTCAGGACCCCTACCGCCCGGCAACGAGAGCGGAGTATACAGACTCGGACCCCACCTGTCAAGCACGCTTCCCACCTTTTTTCCGGGGCTGCATCTTGCACCCCAGGACGGCGCTCTGACCGTTGTCTTCCTGCGCCATTCAGCGCCCCGGAGCCAGCATTGTATGGCCCTGCGCGCCCATTTCAGGTACACTCTGCGTGCGGCAAAGCCAGCACACCTACGGAGGGCCATCCATGTCTGTCAAGGCCAATCTCAGAGTACCCGCTGCCCGATGCTTCGCAAACATTCCTCTCTTCGAGCCCCAGGCGGGCACCACCGTGCGCGAGCCCCTGGGCGCCGGGCCAGGCTGGTGGGCGGGTGCGCCGTGCTGCGTTTTCGACCCGGCCGACGAACGCTTCTACCTCTACTACCGCATGCGCAAGCCCCGCGAACTCGGGCGCGGCGTCGACTGTCGCATCGCCGCCAGCACCGACGGCCTGCAGTTCGAGGACATCTGGTCTGCCACCAAAGAGCAGATCAACACCCAGTCCATGGAGAAGGCTTCGCTGATCCGCGGTTCCGGCGGCGACTGGATGCTCTACCTCAGTTTCGTGGACACCGACGGCCGCTGGTGCATCGAGCTCTGCAGCGCCCCGAGCATCCCCGAACTCGACCCCACCCAACGCGTACGCATCCTGGGAGCCGACGACATCGCCGCCGAAGGCGTGAAGGACCCCTGCGTGTACAATATCTGTGGCCTGTACCACATGATCGTCAGCTACGCACCCACCCCGGCGGTTCCCGATCCCGGAATGCACGCCACCGGCGACATCTACAATACCGGCGTCACCAAGTCCCACACCGGCCTCGCCACCAGCGAAGACGGTATCCACTGGGACTGGGTCGGCGACATACTCTCCCCGCCCGATCAGGGCTGGGACAAGTACTGCACCCGCATCGGCTCCATCGCATCCGCCCCGCCCTTCTTCCTAGGCTTCTACGATGGAAGCGCGTCCGTGGAAGATAACTACGAGGAGCGCGCGGGCATGTGTATCAGCACCGACTTGCGCTCCTGGGAACGCATCACGAAGGCGGGGCCCTTCATTCTCTCGCCCCACGCCCAGCGCACCATCCGCTACATCGAGGTCGTCCAATGCGACGATGCATTGTTCTACTACTACGAGTACTGCCGGCCCGATGGCTCCCACGAACTGCGGGCCAACAAGGTCCAGCTGGGTTAGGGCGGGAACAGTGACGCGGACTGGTCCCCGCGCCGACCCTCCGGAGGGCCGCAGAGGGGGCGCCAGGGCCGCGAACCGGTCCTGGTGGGACCCTTATCCGGCCCCGTCGTTCGCCGTCAGTGGGACAGGCAAACCTGCCTGTAAGTCGTGCAAGGCGCGAACCCGTAACGCGCCCTCCATATGCTTTCGCCGTTCGGATGGGTCGTCAACCCACAACCGCCCTGACAGGAGTGATCTCTCATGCCCCGGTACATAGCCATCCGTGGCATTCTCGGAGCAGCCGCACTCGCACTGACCGCATCCGGCTGTTGCCTCGCCGCCGACACATTCTTCGTCTCCCCCGCAGGCAATGACGCCTGGTCCGGCACTCTCGCCGACCCCAATGCCGCGGGCACCGACGGTCCCTTCGCCACCCTCGACAAAGCCCGAGACGCTGCCCGGGCCCTGATCGCCGCTGGCCAGGTCCCTCCCGGCGGCATCACCATCACCGTGCGCGGCGGCGTCTATCCGCGCGCAACCACCTTCGAACTGACCGAGGCCGATTCAGGAACCGCTCAAGCTCCCGTAACCTTTCGCGCCGCGCCGGACGAGCAAGTCCGCCTCGTCGGCGGGATCACCATCCCACCCGAAGCCTTCGCTCCGATGGCCGACGAGACCATCCTCTCACGCCTTGTCCCCGAAGCCCGCGGGAAGGTCCTCGCCGTCGATCTCACCGCCCTGGCAGTCACCGATCTGGGCCAGTTCCCCACCGTCTTCAGGGGCGCTCCCGCGGCGCCTGAGCTGTTCTTCGACGACCAGCGCATGACCCTCGCGCGCTGGCCCAACGAAGGCTGGGCGACTATCGCCCGCATCGTCGACACCGGTTCGCGCCCACGCGACGGAGACCAGTCCAACCGGCCGGGGGTCTTCGAATACACCGAAGACAACCCATCCCGCTGGGACGTTGACAAAGGCGTCTGGCTACTGGGCTACTGGTGCTACGACTGGTACGCTGAGACCCTCCGCGTCGGGAAGATCGATCCCGAGACGAAGCAGATCACCCTCGCCGCGCCCACCCTTTACAGCGTACGCCAGGGCAACCCCTCGCCCCGGCGGTACCATGCCCTCAACGTCCTCGAAGAACTAGACAGCCCCGGCGAGTACTATATCGACCGCGAGGCCAACGCCCTCTACTTCTGGCCGCCCCGAGACATCTCCGCAGCCACGATCACCCTGTCCACCCTCAACGCTCCCGTGATCGCAATCAACGGTGCGTCTCACCTCGTCCTGCGCGGCTTCACCGTGGAAGCCGGCCTGGCCGATGGCATCTCAGTCACCGGCGGCGAAGGCGTCGCTATCCAGGCCTGCGATGTCCGCAACATGCGCCAGCTTGGCATCCGCGTCGAGGGCGGCCTTGCCCACCGCGTGGAAGCCTGCGACATCCACCACACCGGAACCGGTGGCCTGTGGCTGTCCGGGGGCGACCGCAAGACCCTCACCCCGGCCGGCCACATCGCGTACAACAACCACATCTGGCGCTTCTCCGAGCACCAGCTCACCTACGCCAACGGTCTCACACTGAATGGCGTCGGCAACCGGGCGGCCCACAACCTCCTGCACGACGCCCCCCACCAGGCCATCGCAATTGGCGGCAATGACCACATCTTCGAGTTCAACGAGGTCCACCACATCTGCACCGAAACCGACGACTGCGGCGCACTTTACAAGGGCCGCGACCCATCCTGCCGCGGGAACGTCATCCGCTACAACTTCTGGCACAACATCGGCAGCCCAATGGGCCACGGAAACGCCGCGGTCTACTTCGACGATGGCGACGGCGGCGACTTCGTCATCGGCAACGTCTTCTTCCGTTGCGGTGAGCCCGGCCGAGGTTCCTTCGGCACCGTCTTCAGCCACGGCGGTCACGGGAACCTCGCCGAGAACAACATATTCATCGAGTGCAAGCGCGCCCTCGGTTCAGCTCCATGGAACGACAAGCGCTGGAAGGACATGATCAACGCTGAACTGTGGCAGGAGCGCCTGCTGAAGACCGTCGATATCACGAAGCCCCCGTACACCACGCGCTACCCGGAACTCGTTGGCTTCATGGATCCCCAACCGGGCCAGCCGCGGGTGAACCACGCCGTGCGCAATCTCATCGTGATGTGCGCCAGCGTGAAAAGCGGCAACTGGCAGGTCAGTGACGACAATAACCTGGTCATCGACACCGACCCGGGATTCGTCGACGCAGCCTCTGGCAACTTCACTCTCAAGCCTGACGCCGAGGTCTTTGCGAAGCTCCCGGGCTTCCAGCCGGTCCCCTTCCACCGGATGGGCCTCCAGGCCGATGCACTGCGCCCGGCCCCGCCCGCGCGCGAATGGACCTACCCGGCGCCCATTCCCCTGCCGCCGTTGGGCGGAACTGCTGCCGCCACCGCGCCCCGGGTGAAGACCGGGCCTGCGCCCGTGTTCAGGGTGCCCCGGACAGCCGCCCAGATCACGATCGACGGCGTGATCGACCCCGCGGAGTGGTCCGGCGCGACTGCGGAATCCGCGATGCCCATCGTCCAGGATGTCATGGGCAACAAGGCCAATCGCCCGAGCAAGGTGTGGCTCGTATGGAACGCTAGCCACCTGTTCATCGCCGTGGACAACACCATCTTGCCCGCCACAAAGCTCGCTGGAAACCAGTGGGGCCAGGAC
>JAGPGE010000165.1:2422-9654 GCA_018056145.1 Armatimonadota bacterium | reverse complement strand
GTCCGGACCGCCCCACGGTGCAGACCAGCATGGACGTACTGCGCCGCGTCATGGACATCGCTCGGGAACTGCGCCCGAAGTTCGCCGGAACGCCTGAACGCGTGCGCATTATCTCGCACCCGGGCGCCATGAGTTACGAGCCGGACCCGGGATCCCGTGCCGATCTGGTCGCCCGCCTGTGCGACAACCTGCCTGAACTGCTCGCCGAACCCGGTGTGGAAGTGCTCATGGAGAACATGCCGCCGTATCCGTGGTACTTCGGCGGCCAGTGGTATCACGACGCATTCATGGCGGCGGAGGACTGGCTGCAGCTCGTCGATGCGACGGGCACGCGGTTGTGTTTCGACGTCTCCCACGCCGCACTGGCCTGCGCGGCGGGTCACGGCGATCTGCTGGAGTTCACCCGCCTCATGGCCCCGCACATCGCCCACGTCCACATCGCGGACGCCTCGGGCACAGATGGTGAGGGGCTGCAGATCGGCGAGGGCGAAGTGCCATTCGAGGGCATTATGCCGATCCTGCAGGGCCTTGACGCCGGGTTCATCCCCGAGATCTGGATGGGTCACCGCAACGATGGCGAGGGCTTCGTGATCGCCCTGAACCGCCTGGCGAAGTTCCTTCGGTAGACCCCGCATGATCTGCCGTCCGGAGGGACAGACGCTCTTGTCCGCATCTCGCAGGCATCCATTCCCATTGTAGGAGCGGGCTTGCCCGCGAGCGCCGTCTCCGTCTGGCTGTCTGCCGCTGTCTTGCGCCTGCGGTCGTACCGTGAATGCCTTCTAGCAGGACTGCTAACGTCTTCGCGGGCAAGCCCGCTCCTACGATCTCACTGAATGTATCCGAATCGTCGAGCCACAGGCGTCCCGCTCGATGCCATCCGTCCTCGCCGTCAGTGGGATAGGCAATCCTGCCTGTCCGCCGTTCGGCCATTGCCCTCCCCCGCATGCCTCGCCAAGATCGCCGCCACCCTCTGCGCGCTCTTGCCATCCGCAACCCCCAGGTGCCGCCGCAGGAACGCTTCCCTCGTACCGGCGAGCTCAGCACCTCTGGTTTCCACCACCCGCCGCAGGGATGGCAGGATGTCGTCGAACCGGTACACCCCCAGCGCCCCCCCGTCGGCTGCGAAGGGGAAGCGATCCTGATTCCCCGACAGGTTTACCACCATCGCCGGCGTCCCCAGGAGGGCCGCTTCCAGCACCACCGTCGAGTCCACCGTCACCAGGCAGCAGGACTCGCGGATCATCTGATGCAGATTGCGCTCCCCGTGCTGGATAACCCGCACGGTTTCGGGCATCTCGCTCTCGAGCCGCCGGTAGCCCTCGGCGAAAAGCTCCCGCGGGTGCAGTTTGACCGCCAGGGACAACCCAAGCTCCCGGCAAGCCAGGGCAACTCCCCGCGCCCACCAGTCCTCACGTTCCATGTCCAGCCGTTCGCGGCCATGGGGCTGGGTGGCAAGCAGCACCTGCCGTGACTCGCACGAGCTATCCATGTCTGGACGCGCCAGCGCAAGATCGTCGTAGATGCAATGGCCAACCACCGTCACCCGCGTCTCACCCGCGCGGTCGGCCAGTGATTCGGCGGCGGATTCCCCGAACACAAGCATCTCGTCATACGGCAACAGCAGCGTGCAATCATCCTTCGCCAGGTAGACTCCATGCTGCAGATACACCACCGGGATGCCCCGCGCCCGGGCCGCGAGCACAACCGGTGCCGTGCGGTACCACGACATGTGCAGCGAGACAACCACCTTGGGCGAGTACCGGTCCAGCGCGCGCTCCGCGGCCTCGATGTCCGCCAGTGTCTGCTGGCTGTCTCGCGCCAGGGCCACCATGAGCAGCGCTGTCACCGCGGGCAACAGCCGCCCGAACTCCGCCCGGCTAACCTGCCGCAACACGTGCAGATACCACCACGGCCAGGAAAGCGCCACCCACCCGAAAGTCCCCAGAGCGTTCCCAAGCCCACCGTGCAACTGGTCGATGTACGAGAATGGCGTACTCGTCTTCGCGGCCCGTTCCATGCCCAGGTCGTCCAGGTCGAACATGAGCGCCGCGCTGGTCAGCGCGTGGGAGGACTGCAGAGCGGACGCTACCCGGTCGACGATGGGCACGCTGGTGGCGCCGATTGCCAGGAAGAGCACATCGGCTGGCTCTGGCGCGGTGAGGGACCGCATCCAGGCCCCCCGCTTTCCCGCCCTTGCGCCGCCGAAGCGTCGGAGCAGACCATCCGCCGGCGAGGTGAGTGCCAGCACCGCCCGGCGGACCCTGCGCAGCCACGCCGGCGGATGCACCTCAGGTTCCAGCCCCGTCCCGAGCAGCCCCGCGCGCACCGGCTCATACACCTGCTGCCGGCATGTCCACCAACCGGGTCGCGACATGTCTTCCAGCACCATCGCCCGCTCCGGTTCATGTTCGGCAACCGCCGCCCGGGCAATGATCACATTCGCCAGCATCGGCGCAAGAAACCACGACCGGAAGGACTCCCCGCGGCAGTCCCAGAAGCTCACGGTGCTCCGTCGCGTTGCCCCAAGACCCGGCGGCATCGCCCGGCCGAGTTCCCGCATGAGTTCCGCCGATCGCTCCGCCACCTCCTGCCAGTGCTCGCGGCTTATGCCGGCCATCTTGAGCAGCCTGAGTTCATCCTCACGGACAACCAGGGGAATGATGACGGTATCCTCTTCTGACCGCGCGAGATCATCGGCGGCGGCGTGAGAGTTGTCGTCGGGGAACAGCAGTGTGGGCATGGGCTCACCGGATTCCAAGGGTGGTGCGTTCCCGAGAGTCAGCGAGGACACCTCCCTCCAGCCGTGGGATGTGCCCTCCCCCAGCCGTGGGACGTGCGCGTTGTCCAGCGCACAGGGCCCCACGGAACCCCCACCGCGTTCCGACCGAGTTCTGAGGCGGCGGTATCAATGCACCCGCGCCACCACGAGCAGTGTCAGCGCGAGTTTGGGGCCCAACACAGGCGCGGCGTTGAGCAGCTCCGCGACACGCTGGACAGCCCGTGGCGACAGCCCTTTGCGCAGCGCCCGCAGCCGGTTGCTGTGCAGCGCCGACCCCAGCCGGCGCGTGGAGATCACTTCCAGCCCGGCATCCCGCACGACCCCGGCCAGTTCCCCCAGCGTGAACTCAAACAGGTGATCCTCCCCGCCGGGCCCGAACTGCCGCATTTCGTCTTCCTCCGCGCAGGCCGAAGCGAAGGTCCTGTCCTGGTTGCCGATCCGCTGGCCGTTGGGCGTCGTCACGATCACGCACCCGCCGGGCCTGACACACTGCGCAATCCTGCCCAAGACCTGCGCGGGCCGCGCGCAATGCTCCAGCAGTTCCCCCACCAGCGCCGCATCAAAGGTAGCCTGCGCGAAGGGCAGGTTCGTCGCGTCCCCGCAGACGGGGTGGAACTCCCCGCGCTCCTGCTTCAGCCTCGCATAGCCCAGGGAATCCGGCAGCAGATCCAGGCCCACGCAGCGGTACCCTTCTTCGGCCAGGAGAAGCCCCGCGTTGGCCTGTGCGCAGCCCGCCTCAAGCACCAGTCCGCCGGGGGCGGCATGCTTCCGCACAGCCGCCACCACTCCCTCCAGCCGGGCCATGTACTTCAGCGCCATGTGGTCGCCCGGGTCCTGCGCGTTGATCTCGCGCAGGTCGAAGTCCCGCAGGCGGGCGTGCTCGGGGTTGAGGGGGACGATCTCCCGCGCGTCCTTCATCGTGCGCTCCCGGGGCGGTTTACAGATCGCGCCAGCCGTGCTCTTCGATGGCCTTGAGGCTATCCGGCGCAGGCTTCTCATCCTTCGGAGGTTGCGGTCCCACCTCGCGCAACCAGGTGTTGTCGGGGTTGCGGAGTTTCAGCGAGACGACCACCGTCTGCAGCGGCTCCACATCCACGAACACCGCGGGAAGGCCCCACTTGCGGGCCAGCGCATCCCAAGCGAAGCTCCCGTCGAACTCCCGCTGGCACGGTTCGCCGGGGTACGATATGCGCAGGATGCGCACCTGCACCGGCCTCGCGCGCACGTCCACCGCCACCGGTTGCCGCTCGCGAGTGTTGTTCCACAGCACCACGATTCCCTCGTCCCCGCGGATGAACGACCGCAGCACCACGGGGCGCCCGGGCTCGTATGCCGCAATTGCAGTGCCCACGGGGGGGCTCAAGGGCGTGGCTCCGGCAAGCTCCCGCGCAAGCTCGTCCAGCATGGTGACCACCGGCTCGTTCGGCGCCCCATCCGGCCCCAACAATCCGATCTCCTCCGGCCCCGAAGCCATCCCCGGCAGAGCAATCCCGTTGGCTCCCACCGCCGCAATCTGGGTGATGATCCGGCTCAGCAGCACGGCGTCCAGCCCATTCGCACCAGTACTTGAGCCGGATACCAGCGCGAACAGGGGCAGTGCGGCCCCGGCCCGGGTCACCTCATTCCGCAGGCCCGCCAGGTCCCAGGAGCGGTCGAAATGCTCCAGACAGGGCAGAGACGCGCCTTCCGCCACTCCCTCACCGATCTCGCGGACCGCAATGCTCCCGGCAAACTCGGGAAGCCGTACACTGAGCGCATCCGCCCAGCGCCCCGCACCCTCCGAGAGCGCATTCCGCAGATCCTCGCCGGCGTCCAGCCCCGTCGCCGATGCCTTCAGCCCGAAGGCCCTCCCGGTGATCACCGCGCTCTCATTGAGCTCCCGCGCCGCCGCGTAGTACTCCTTCGCCGTATCCAGCGTGAGCGCCGGGTCGGTCAGCCCGATCGTCGCCAGTTTCGCAACCAGCTCCCGCGGGAGCACGCTCAGCGCCTCCAGGGCCCGCTGAACTGTCCCATCGAGCGCCAGGCCCGCGTCCCCCGGCAGCGCTTCCAAGCGCGCCAGGCCCTGCTGGGCAAGCTCCGGCGGCGCGATCAGATGGTGGAACTGGACCGGCAGGGCGCTCGCATTCGCGTGCATACTGTCGGGGTCCGTCCAAAACGCGCCCAGCGCCGGGTACTGCCGCCGGGTATGCACCGTGACCGGCATCGCCCGGCCGCTGTCCCCGGCGCCGAAAACGACCTTGACCCGGGAATCCCCCGCCGACATGGACTGCAGCGGCAGGTTCACGGAGATCGTCTGGAGCTCCGGCACTTGCGTCTCCCAGGTCTCCATGCGCCAACCGGGCGGCCCCTGAACCGCGACCCGCAGCGTACCCGGCTTGCGCGCGCGGTTGAACACGTCCAGGTACATGCCGGTGCGCTCCCCGCGCTTGATCGTCACTTCCTGGAGGGGGTTCAGCTCCAGCATACCCGCCTGGATAAACGTGCTTTCCTCGCCCATGAAGGTGCGCACCTGCAGGTCCAGATTGCCCTCGGGCTGCCAGTCCGCCGGCAGTTGCGCGCCGTATTCAGGGATGCGGTCTTTCGCGATCCTGCGCGTCACCGGGGCCAGCCTTGCTTGTCCGATGCGCACATCGTCCACCGCAAGGCTTCCGCTGCCCGCTTCTACACCGATCGCCAGTCGCACCCCCGCGATCCCGCACACCACCGTGAGCGACCGGCGGCTCCAGCGCCGCGCACCGGACGCCTTCCCTCGCCAAAGATACGGGCCCACGGGCGCCCGGGCGTCCTTCACCAGCGCCAGGACCACCACCGGCTCGCCGGATATTGGCCGCAGCGCCAGCGACAGTTCGAAGGGTTCACCAACACTGGCGCCCAGCGCCTCGGAGACCACCCACGTCGCCTCGGCATTACCCGCCAGGACCATGCAGTTCCTGCCCCGCGCGGGTTGATCGGCGCTCCATTGCGCCGCACCCCCAAGCACCGTCCATCCCGCGCCCGGCTGCTCGAAACCAAGCTCCTGAGACTCGGCACACGATGAAGCGACCAGCAGTCCCGCGGCGGCCATCGCCAACAAGACCACGCGTCTCAGGGAGTTGCATGAGTTACGTCTCGATTTCAGCACTTCGCAACTCACTCCAGAATGTCCCCCACACCTGCGCGTTCGAAGATGCTCTTGTACAGCAACAGGTACCCCGCGATCAGCGCGCCCAATGCAATGAGCACCGTGGTTGCGTAAATGAGGACCAGCGCGGCCAGCCTCAGACCGCCCATCATTTGGTCCCGTGCGGTCTTCATCTGTTCCGTCAGGCGCGGCAGCGTCTGGTCGAATGTCCCGCCCTGCGCCGCCGAACTCAAGCTGCCCAGCAGTTCCCGCGAAATGAAAGGGCAGAGCATCAGCGCCTGGTCCAGCGGCGTCCCCCGCCGGGCAGCTTCTCCCGCCGCCCTGATCTGCCGCACCATGAACCGGTTGCCCGCCGCGTCCGCCGCGCTCTCCAGGGCCGTCGGGAAATCCACCCCGGCCCGGACCGACAACTCCAGCGCCCGGAAGAACCGGCACAGCCCGTAGCGCACCGTGAGCGCCCGCCACACCGGCAGGTAGTACGCCGGTATATCACGGACCCGCAACACGCCCGGCAGGTTCCACACAATCCGCAAAACCAGGTAGCCCGCAACCGCCACCAGCATCCAGGGCAACACCTTGGCGATCACATGCGCCACCCAGAGCCGCAGGCCGGACACGATATCCGGCGCCTGCACGACCATCGGGAAACTCGGGATCAGCGCCGCCAGAACCAGCACGATCAGGAAGTAGATCTTCGGGATCAGGAGCAGCCACCAGATGCGCTGCTCGGCGTGGTAATCCGCCGCGAGATCCAGTGCCGCCTCATCCAGGTTCCCCGTGATCTCGCCAACCCGCACCATCCCCACCACGCCCGGCGGGAAGACCTGCGGAAAGGCTTCGAGACCCTCGGCCAGCGTCCCCCCGCGCTGCACGATGGGCCGCGTATCCCGCAGCACCCGCGCCAGTTTCCCGCTGGAAACCCGCGCGGTCATCCCGTCCACCGCTTCGCCCAGGCTCACACCCGCCCGGTACAGGCCCGCGAGTTGGTCGAAAAAGTGCCCCATGCTCCCCGGTTTCACTGGCGCGAGGCCGTAGGCGAACCACCAGCGCCTGGGCGTCGCCGCATTGCGCCGCGCGGCCCCGGATTCCTCAAGCGCCTCGATCCAGATGCCCTTCTGCCGCAGGCGAACGGACGCCGCGGCCTTTGAAGGCGCCTCGATCTTGCCCTTGACCTCGGTCCCCTGCTCGGTGCGACCGGTGTACTCGAAGTCGGGGATACGCCTCACCTGCCGCCCATTGCGTACGCGCCGAAAGTCACGGCGAGAGTAGCCCCTTTCGTGACCCGTGGTCAAGGCCGGGAGTACCGCGGGGGTCTGACCGCCAGAATTGGGT
>JAGPGE010000165.1:0-2412 GCA_018056145.1 Armatimonadota bacterium | reverse complement strand
CTCTTGGGCGGTGGCGAAGGGCCTTCATTCCATCCTGCGGACTGCATACCCCGGTGCTGGTGAGGCCGGGCCGTGAGGCTACGGCAACGGCCTGCGGCATTGCGGCGCGTGGCCGACGAAGGGAGCGTGCCCGGATGGCATGCCCCCACCCACTTCTCGCGGTCAGACCCCGACCAAGTCCGCATCTTGACCGATGTCCCGCCCCGTTATATACTGGCTTCCACTTGACGACTATAGGTGGCGATGACGGGGAAGAGTACGCGGACCCGTGCGATCTCGAGAGAGCCGGCGACAAGGTGAGAGTGCCGGCGGTTGCACCCGCGGAAAGTCACCCCCGAGCCGAAAGCTGAAACGCACCCTGCGGAGTAGGCCGATCCGGGTACGCCCGTTACAGCGTCAGAGCGTCATCCCCTGAGTGGGATGGAACTCGGGTGGTAACGCGGGAAGCTTCGCGCCTCTCGTCCCGTTCGTGGACGAGAGGCGTTTTGTCTTTGGGCTTCCGGTCCATCAGAGGCCGGGCTCTAATCCAATAGCGAAAGCTGGCGAGAATCCATGCGCAGTGATCGAGCGGTCAAAGGCCTCACCCAGGCGCCCAGCCGGGCACTTCTCTACGCCTGCGGGTTCACACCCGACCAGGTGATGAGCGGCATGCACATCGGCATCGCCGATAGCACCTCGGATATCGTCCCCGGTCACGTGGGCATGGGGATGCTGGTGCAGAAGGTCGCCCTTGGCATTGCCGCGGGCGGCGGCGCACCCATGGCCTTCGGCATCCCCGCCATCTGCGACGGTGTGGCGATGGGACACAGGGGCATGTTCTACTCCCTGCCCTCCCGAGAGCTTATCGCCGACACCGTGGAGAGCATGGCCGAGGCCCACGCCTTCGACGGTCTCGTGCTGGTGACTAACTGCGACAAGATCACCCCCGGCATGCTCATGGCCGCCGGAAGGCTGGACATCCCCTGTATCGTGGTCACGGCGGGCCCCATGTTCTCGGGCCGGTACAAGCAGCGCCGGACCTCCCTGGTGCGGGACACCTTCGAGGCGGTGGGCCGGGCGCGGGCCGGGAAGATGACCGAGGAGGAATTGGCGGAGGTGGAGATCCAGGCTTGTCCCGGGTGCGGCTCCTGCCAGGGGCTGTACACGGCGAACACCATGGCCTGCGTCACCGAGGCCATGGGCATGAGCCTCCCCGGTTGCGGCACCGCC
Organism: Armatimonadota bacterium; assembly: GCA_018056145.1. Taxonomy (GTDB): domain Bacteria; phylum Armatimonadota; class Zipacnadia; order Zipacnadales; family JABUFB01; genus JABUFB01. The sequence continues at coordinate 1,203 of JAGPGE010000165.1, read as the reverse complement.
CTCGCCGGGCAGGCCGAAAAGATGCGCATCGCCTACGAAAGCGGCCGGCGCGTGTGCGACCTGGTGCGGAAAGACATCACTGCCCGCCAGATCATCAATGAGAAGTCGGTGCGCAACGCCATCCGTGTGGACATGGCCCTCGGAGGCTCCACCAATACCTGCCTGCACATCCCGGCCATCGCCCACGAAGCGGGTCTGGACATGCCGCTGGAGACCTTCGATGAGATCAGCAAGGTCACGCCGCAGATCTGCCTGCTGCGCCCGGCCGGTGAGTACATGATGGAGGACTTCCACTGGGCCGGCGGAGTGCAGGGCGCGATGAACGTGCTCATCGACTCGGTGGAAGACAATCCCACGGTGAGCGGGAGGTCTTCGAAGGAGATCGCCGCCGCGGCCCCGATCCTCAATGATGACGTGATCCGCCCTCTGGACAATGTGTACCGGCCCGAGGGCGGCATCGCCGTATTGCGCGGTAATCTCTGCCCGGACGGCGCGGTTGTGAAGCAGTCGGCGGTGGCGCCGAACATGCGCAAGTTCAGGGGTAAAGCGGTCTGTTTTGAGAGCGAAGAGGCGGCGATGGAGGCCATTCTCGCCAACTCGATTCCGGATGGCTCGGTGTGCATCGTTCGCTATGAGGGCCCTAAAGGTGGCCCCGGCATGCGCGAGATGCTCAACCCCACCGCGGCGCTGACGGGCATGGGCAAGGAGGGTTCCGTGGCGCTGATCACCGACGGCCGGTTCAGCGGCGGCACCCGTGGGCCATGCATCGGCCACGTGTCTCCTGAGGCCGCGGAGGGCGGCCCCATCGCCCTTGTGCAGGAGGGCGACGAGATCGACATTGATCTCGATGCTCGGAGCCTGAACGTGCTGGTGGACGATGCGGAGATGGCGAAGCGCCGCGCGAACTGGACGGCTCCCGCGCCGAAGGTGGCCAAGGGTTGGCTTGCGCGGTACGCGAAGCAGGTCAAGAGCGCCGCGACCGGAGCGGTGATGTCGGACTGAGGGACGGCGAACGGCGGCCTCACCCCCCTGCCCCCCTCTCCTTCGCGGTGAGGCTGCTCAGGATGAGGGGGGAGAAGACGACGGCGGAGCCGTGTGCGTGTCGCCGTGAGGGTCAGCTGGATCGCTGTACGTGAGGCAATGCGTGCCGTGGCCTGTCGAGTCAGGCTGGTGCCCGCGCTGGAAGAGTGCTGGGTATCAGCG
>JAGPGE010000164.1 GCA_018056145.1 Armatimonadota bacterium | reverse complement strand
GCTGTAAGAAAGCCGCCAACCCAGGGAGGAAATGTGTCGGGGGGGGGAACTGTTGGTTAATTGGGGGGACGTGGTTCCACGGTCGCCTCCAAATGAGACGCAACCACCAATCGGAAGGAGCTCGAAATGGAAGACCACGTGTTCTACGAGAGCGACGGCATATCGGTGACCTCCACACTGGTTACACTGATGGGGGGGAAGACCTACGCGACGGCGAACATCACGTCCGTCTCGACTGAGAAGGTGACCCCTCCACCCCGGTCCGTCGGCTGCCAGATTATCCTCATCATCATCGGGGCGCTTGGCGTACTGGGGGCCTTCGGGGTGATGGGTGGAGACGTGGGCAGCGGGTTCGGGGCGCTGGTCGTGTCCGGTGGAGTGCTTGCGGGCGGCATCTTCTGGCTCAAGGCGACCAAGACCCCGCAACCCACCTACGTGCTCAAGATTGCATCGGCCAGCGGGGAAGCCGAAGGAATGCGCTCATCTGATCGGCAACTCATCGCCGACGTGAGCAGCGCGATCATGAAGGCCATCGCCGCCCGCGGATAGTGCAGAAGCGGGGGCATGCATGTAGGAATCCACTGTCGTGCCAGCACCTAGCAACTCAACAAGACGGGGAGGGACGAACCATGTCGGGCCTCGCATCGCTTTTCTCGGCGGGAACCTTCCGTACCACAGTGGAGAGGTACTGCGCAGATCAGGGTTGGAGGATCGCGGAGATCAACAACGTGAAGGCCGTGCTTCGATTCAATATGAGTTCAGGACGTGTCCAGACCCTCTACATCATTCGGTTTGAGAGTACGCTCGAGTTTTCGGTCCCCAGCGGCTTGCATTTCCGTCTGTCGACGACATTCCGCACTACGTATCCACACTGCTGCTCAAGCGCAACAGGGAGCCAAAAGTTGGCTTCTGGTGCATCGAGGAAATCGGCAAGAAGCACGTCTTCTCGTGCATGCACAACGCCGAGCTACAACTGATTGACTCTGCGTACTTCGCTCGGGTGGTCCGGGTGCTCATCAATGAGTGCGACGATTTCGAGGAAGCCATGGAGAACTTGTAGAATCGGTGGGTGCATTCTGGGCAAGAGAGCTGCGGGATGCTCCAGCCAAAGGAGATGGTCTGTGTTGGCCAAGAAGCGAGTTGACGTTACAGTGACACCGCCCGGGCCTTTCTCACATGACCACTATGCGGTGGCGCGAGACGAGACCGGTCGGGAGATAGCATACGCCTACGGCAAGGACAAGCGCGAAGCTACGGCCAAGGTTGTGCAGAAGGTCAGGTCCTCATACCCCGACGCGGAAATCCTCTACTAAGGCCGCAGCGCGCCACCCCGCTCCCCCGTGGGGTCCGTCGCGGGGAGTGGGGTGGCGCGGCTCCGCCAGTCCGTTCCACCCTCACAGCAGAGCCCGGGCGAGTTCAGCCGGCTCGCGCATAGAGCAGTCTCCCTTCGCGCATGGCGGTGGTGACGAAGTGGGACTTGACGTTGCGCCAGTCGTCGGCCTCGGGCCGCGTCCACCAGACAACGTCCTTGGGTGCCCCGAGGCCTGCGAGGGTGGAGTACAGGGGCGCAGACCGTCGCCACCGCGGCTGATCCGAAGGGGCGATGATGAGGATGTCGTAGTCGCTGTCGGGGCCGGCATCGCCCCGGGCGCGGCTGCCGAACAGGATGATCTTGTCGGGATCCACGGCCTCTCGAATCCTGCGGACGATCTCATCCAGGATCGGATCATCGCTCGTGGCGCGCGCACCTCACTTGCAGGGAATCATCCCAGCGCCCCGTCGCTATGGCAAGCGTGCGCGGTGGTGGTGTATACTTGCCCCGTCTGGTTCATCACCCCCGTGGCGGTCCCTGGACGCGGCCACTGCCGGCAGGAGTCCATGACTCGGACGCACGACGACCACTCCCAGCTACCGGGATCCCTGGCCGGACTCACCCTGCGCGCAGTCATACTTGCGGTGGGCTTCACCTTCGCAATCTATCTGCTCACCACGAAGCCGGGGTTCGTGCGGATCAACTGGGTCCCGTATACGTCGCCCCCGGTCCAGCCCTTCTTCATCCTGCTGATCCTACAGGGGGCGAACCTGCTCCTGTCGCGCGTGCGGGGTCTGCCCTCGTTCCTGCGGCCTTTGTCCCGTGCCGAAATGTTCCTGATCTACGCCGCGCTGTCGATCTCACTGCCCATGGAGCGCGGCGGGTATATCATCCACTACCTCACCAGCGGCAAGTATTTCGCCACCGATGCGAACAAGTGGGGCGAGCTGTTCGAAGCCTATCCCGACTGGTTCGTGCCCAAGGACGAGTTGACGATCCAGCGCTGGATGGAGGGCTCGGCATCGGGCAGTATCCCGTGGGGCGAGTGGCAGACGCCGCTCATCGCCTGGTTCGGCTTCCAGATGGTCATGGTGTTTACGGTCATGTGCCTGGTGGGCCTTTTTCGCCGGCAGTGGTCGGAGCGCGAACGCCTGAGCTACCCGCTTCTGTTCATCCCGGTGGAGATGACCGGCGGCAAGCACTCCGAGGGGATCACCAGCGGGTTCTTCCGCAATCCCTACATGTGGGTGGGCTTCTCCCTTGCGGCCGGGTTCAACGGGCTGAACATCCTGCACGCCTACTTCCCGGCGATTCCGGGTTTCCAGTGGCATGTGCCGCTGGACACGAATTTCACAGACGGCTGGCTGCGGTTCATGCGGCCGCTGAGCATCAGTTTCGGTCTGGAAGTGTGGGGGCTGGCGTACCTGGTTTCGGGCGAGGTTCTGCTGTCCGGCTGGCTGTTCTACTTCATGATGAAGATGATCAAGGTGATCGGCCTCAGCGCGGGCATGCGTGCCGGGGGCTTCCCGTTCTTCCAGGAAGTCAGTTCCGGCGGGTTCATTGCTCTGGCACTATTCCTGATGATCGTGGCGCGACCCCATTTCGCCTCGGTCTGGCGGCAGATCGTGCGTGGGAATGAGGACGGGAACGAAGCGCTGCCGTACCGTTGGCTGGCGATCGGTTTGGTTGTGGGGACGACGGCGATGGTCACCTTCTGGGTGCAGGCTGGACTGCCCACGGTGCTGCCGTTGAGCGTTGTCCTGAGCACGTTGATGTTCACATTGGTCGCCTCACGAGTGCGCGCGGAAGCCGGGCCACCGGTGGTCTGGTGCCACCCGTACGGGTACGACCAGCAGATGCCCTACCAGCTGTTGGGGTCGCGGTACATCAAGCACCGGGGCGGGGCGAAGGCCATGGCGCTGTTCGGGGCCATGTTCTGGCCGGGGCGGGCCGCGTATCCCCACCAGATCGGCCAGTATTTCGTGGACGGCTTCCAGCTTGCCGGGTATGCCAACGCAAGGCGGACCCATCTGGTGGCGATCATGTTGCTGATCTGCGCGGTGGCACTGGGACTCACGTTCTGGTACCACCTGGATGTTGGTTATTCGCAGGGCCAGGTTCTCATCGGGAGCCGTTCCGGAGAACAGAGTTTGGGCTGGGGGTTCAACTGGTCCCGAGGCGAGTACAACGTGGTGCGGACTGGGCTCGACGCCCCTCAGGGCCCGGACTTCCTGCGCATGGGTTTCTACGGCGGCGGTTTCGTGTTCACATGGCTTCTCACCATGGCGCGGATTCGGCTGACCAACTTCCCCTTCCACCCGCTGGGGTTCCTGCTGGCCACACTCTACGGCGACCACACGCCCTACTGGTTCCCGTTCCTGTTTGCGTGGACTTGCCAGCGGCTGCTGCTGCGGTACGGTGGCTACCGGACGTACCGCCGCTTCGTGCCCCTGTTTTTGGGGCTTACTCTGGGGCACATGCTGATCGGCGGCTTTTTGTGGCGGATCGTGATCAACTACTTCATCGACCCATCGATCTCGAAGCGTTACTATCTGAACCTGGGCGGGTAGTACTCGACTGCGGTCGCTTGCGGTGGAGAATGTAGGGCGCACCCGGCAGAACTTGACTGACATCACGTCCGGAGGTGTCGACATGCAGCCTGAGGGCGGGCCAGCGAGCAAGATCATCGGTTGCGTCATCGGGATCGGGCTGCTTGTGGTGCTCGGTGCGGTGGGTTTCGCAATCGCGAACGATGGCGGAATGCGCATTGTGTTCGGTGTGATCGCGGCGGTGATCGCGCTGATCATCGGAGTGACGGTGGTCCGCAGCCAGATCGCGCGCGGCACCTACGAGGTGATCCTGCCTGAACTGACTGGCGCCCCCAGGCTCGGCTCGGCACTGCGCTGGCGTCCCGCGGTCCAGTGCAAGAAGGCCTTCACCACTGGTACCCCCACGGCCCAGTTGATCTGCCGGGAGCATGCGGTCAACCGCGGTGGGACTTCCGACACCCACTACAACAACGATCTGGTGAAGCAGGAGTTCGTGCTCGGGGAGGCTCGGCGGCTGTCCCCGGGTGAGGTTGCGGAGTTTGCGGTGGATGCCAGGCTGCCTGCCAATGGCATTCCCAGTTTCAGTGGTCAGAACAATTTCATCGAGTGGGAGCTTGTGGTGAGGGTGCCGGCGCGGGGACTCATCCCGGACATCCGGCAGGCGCAGTCGCTGCAAATCCCTCCCGAACTCGAAAAGAACGCCGACCGCGGCATGGGCCCGGAGAGCGTCATCCCGGTGGAGTGGCTGGCGCAGGTGAAAGCCCCGCGGGTGCGGGACAAGCAGGGCCCGGTGAGTGGCCGGATGACCGCCCGCGACGCCGCCACCAGCAACGGCTTGTACGTGGTGGCCGCGGGCGAGACCCTGAAGCTTGAGCTCAACGTGGAAACCAGCAGCAACATCCACTGCCGCAATGTGCTGTGCTGGGCAGGGTGCAAGATCCACGGTTCGGGCTCGGAAGAGAAGGTCACGGTGCTGGAGTGGCACCCGATCCTCGAAGGGGACTTCAATGCCGGAATGGTGATCAACCGCACGCTCGAAGTAAGAGTCCCCAAGGAAGGCCCGGTGAGTTTCCAGGGGCGCTACGTGAAGATGGACTGGATGGTGAGGGTGCGGGTGGACATCCCGATCTGGCGGGACAAGGTGCTGGAACTGCCGTTCATCGTGACGCCGCGGTTGGTCTAACCGCGCGGGCAGATTGCCGGGTCGCCGCGCGTACCAGGGCCGGAGTGATGATGCAAGGCGCGCCGTGGTCTTCAAACAGCTCGTAGCCGATTTGCAGAATACGTTCGGGAATGCCTCGGCTGCAGGCGAGGAGGGCACGGTCGGCTCCCGGGGCGAGGGTCCATGCATCGCCCGCGGAATGATCCAGTGTTGCGAAGCGCGACAGCAACAGCTCCGCCGCCGCGATGGGATCCCGCAGAGGGTTCAGGCGGATGGTCCGGGGCGCGAAGCCTGCGCGCCGCAGCGCCGCGGTGTGCAGGCGGTGGGTGCCCAGCAGAACGCGACCGCCGATATTCGCGACCCGTGCGAGGATCTCCGCTAGGTCCGCTCGGGCGAGGCGGTCGGTCTCGTCCATCAGCGTGACCGGCCCCACCGGTACCGCGCAGGCTTGGGCGATGCCGCCCGTGGGTATGCAGGTATATGGCGCCTCGAGTCCGTCAAGCGCCAGCCGGTGGCGTACCTGGGACAGCAGCGTCGTCTTGCCCATGCCGGGCAGGCCGATGACCTGGAGCGCGTCGACTTCGCCCGCGAGGAAGGCCAACGCGAAGGGGTGCCAGTGGTAGACTGGCGCGAGTCGCGCGGGGCTGACCGGCTCGAAAGGGTTGCGGTGTCCGGTGTGCTGCATGAACCGTGCCTCGGCCAATGGTCGCGACTGAAAGCCTGAATTCGTCGCCCGAAAGGGCAGGAACGGAGCGTGGCTTCCGTGGCAGAAGAGTTGATTTACAGACCGTCGGTACCGCCCGTGCCGCAGTCCATCGAGGACACAGGGCTGAATCGGGGGTTCCTGTCCGACCTGGTGCTCAAACTGGTCTACCTGGGCGGCGAACTGAGTGCCCAGCGGATCGCCGACGAGCTGTGTCTACCCTTCATCAACGTCCTGGACCAGATCCTGGCCTTCCTCAAACACGAGACCTTCCTTACCATCAGCGGCGGCGGGAGCTTCGGCGACCAGTCCCTAGAGTACCACGTGACTGAGCGTGGCGCCGCACGGGCGCGGGAGGCCATGCTGCGATCCCAGTACGTGGGTCCTGCGCCCGTGCCGCTGGACCGGTACACGGAGTTTGTCGTTCGCCAGAGCGTGTCTGAAGTGACCGTGCGGCACGAACAGGTGCTGGAGGCCTTCAGCCATCTGGTTCTGCCCCGGAAGGTGCTGGACCTCCTCGGACCGGCGATAAACTCTGGCCGCTCGATCTTCATCTACGGCGAGCCCGGCGGCGGGAAGACAACCATCGCGGAGGGCATCGCCCACCTGTTGGGCGGCGCCATTCACGTGCCACACGCCATCGACATCGACGGCCACATCATCAAGGTTTTCGACGCCCAGCATCATGAGCCCATAGGGAATGCCAACAGCCCCGAACCGTTGGCGCCGGAGCGTCTCGCGTCACGGGCAGACAGACGCTGGGTCCCGTGCAAGCGACCCGCCGTGGCCGTGGGCGGGGAACTGACGCTGGCCAGCCTGGACCTCATCTATGACCCCGTGGTGGGCTTCTACGAGGCGCCGCTGCAGCTCAAGGCAAACGGCGGCATGATGCTCATCGATGACTTCGGCCGTCAGCAGGTACGGCCGGTGGACCTGCTGAACCGCTGGATGGTTCCCCTCGAGAAGCGGAAGGACTACCTGTCCCTGCACACCGGGAAGAAGATCGACATTCCCTTCGAGGTGCTCATCGTCTTCTCGACCAACATCGCGCCACGGGAACTCGTGGATGAGGCTTTTCTGCGGCGCATTCGCCACAAGGTGGAGATTCTGTCGCCGACAGTGGACGAGTTCCGCGAGATCTTCCAGCGTGTCTGTGCGGCGCGGGACATACAGTTCAACGAGAGAGCCTTCGAGCATCTCATCGAGGAATGGTACACGCGCGAAGGGCGGGAAATGCGCGGTGTTCATCCGCGCGACTTGATCGAGCAGGTCATTGATATCTGCAAGTACTACGGAGAGCCACCCACAATGACCGCTGAGCATCTCGACCAGGCGTGTGACTCCTACTTCGTTCGGCTCTAGGGGCGCTACGGCTCGGGCAGCTTGTGGAGATAGCTACGAATCATCGCCGACATGAGCGCCTTCGCGCGGGAGGATGTTTCGGCGCTGATGGCGAACGGCTTGCCCTGCTGGTCATCGGGCGACGGGGCGACGTGGCAGTCAACCATCTCGTTCCAGCTATAGAACGCGAAGCCACTGCCCAGTTCCGCCACCTGGTTCGCGTACAGGTCCGCGATGCGCGCCGTCTCCTCTGGCGCACGCTCATTCCCCCAGTCGCTGTAGGTCCGATAGCCGAGAATCGCCGGCTGTCCGGTGCGTTCAGTCCAGTCCTTCAGGAAGTCGGCCTCCTTAGCGTTCAGCAAACCGGTGGCGCGGAAGAAGAGTATATCCGCTGATTCGGTGCAGGTCGGGTTGGCGGCATAGCCGATGCGGTAGCCTTCGGCATGCGGGTGATCGCTGGCGAACTGGTAGGGCAGTTCGGCGAGAATGACAACATCCGGGTGGGTGCGGCGCAGCCGGGCCGCCATCATGCCCAGGGCGTCGGAGATCATTCCGGCGCGGAACTCAATGTGGTCTTCGACCGCCGCCGGATGCGCTCCTGTTCCGGCGGCATGGTTGGCGTAGTCGAAGATCTCGCCGTCTCGCGGGTTCACTTCCCACAGTGTCGCGTAAGCCGTCCCCCATGCCTTGTTGAGGTCCTCGACGCGTGCATACCGCTCCCGCAGCCAGCGGATGAAGAGCATGTTCGTGGCATCGTCGAAACCGCCTGCGTCCCACGCAAGCTCCACGCTGAGAGCCACGACCGGGCGCACCTGCCCTTTCCAGCGCAGGTGGAGCAGGGCCTGGTCGCGGTAGCGGTCAATGTACTGGGCCGCATAGGCCGCGCCTGCGTGGATCGTTGCTTCGTCCCAGATCTGCACGGAGCCGGGCGCTCCGTCCTGTTTGGTGCCCAGGCGCAGGTCCACGCCATACCAGTCGCGGATCAGCTCACGGCGTGGCTCGGCAGAGAGGTCGGCCCACACTTTTAGGCTGAGCCAGGGGATGATCCGCAACCCGGCCTCGCGCGCCAGCCGATGCTCGCGGTCCAGCCACTTCCAGTCGCCGTCGATGGCCTGCGACCATTCATGGTCCAGCGCGAGCACGGACACACCGCTTTCCCTGATTTCGCTCAGGTCGCGGCGGATCGCCTCGTCATCGCTCTTCCAAGGGTCCCACCAGTGCCCGAAGAAGTAGACACAGACCAGCGGCCTGCCGTCCTCAAGACGCAAGGGTTCGGCGCAGGTGGCGTTCGTCGCATTCACGAGCGCCATGCAGGCTCCGAGCAGTGCGATCATCATCGATCCCCCGTTCGCGTCGTCATCCGCAGACGCGCGGCTTCCTCAGCCTCACCATTATACAGGCCGAGAGTCTTTGGAGGGACCTGAGTTTGTGGCGTGGAACTCTGACCGCACAATGAGCATGGCAGTCCCGGAGGTGGCGCCGATGCGGGCGTGTCTGATTCTGACGGTCCTGTTCTCAGCGGGTGTCTGTCTCGCCGAACAACCCAAGTGGGATTCGGTCCCCCGCGCCTATAGGGTCACGGCGGATAGCGTTGAGGCATCGGATGGCGGCAGAAGCACAAGCGATCACTACTTGCTGACGCGAGAGGACTACACGGACTTCGCGCTGTCCTTCGATATCACGAGACTTGCCGCGGGCGGAGACAAGCTCCGAGCACTCGTGGTCTGGCATGTCGACAACGCGAATCGCGCCAACCGGGAGGCGGTGTTCCTCCCCGCAGGATCAATCCCGCTGGGGGACACGCAGCGGGTGGAAGTGGTGAAGCTCGGGGCTCAGTGTGCGGTGAAGTTGGACGGGAGGACCATCGCGACTTCAGCGGTGGTCTACGGGACCCCTCCGGCGCGCGGTCGTTTGGGGCTGCTGCATTACTTCAACTATCACTTCAGATACACGAACTGGGAGTTCACCCCTCTGGACGCGGATCATCTGCCTCAGCCCGCGAATCTGGAGGCGGCGGTGAGTGAGTCCGGGGTCGTTGAGCTGACTTGGGAGATGCCCGACGCCCTGGAGGGGCTCATAGAATACGAAGTGGTGTGCAGGCCGGGCGGCGATGAGAGGGAGCGGGTGGTGGCGCGAGGGTGGGAGCCCCGTGCGGTTGACCGGACGGCACGCACAGGCAATAGCTACACATACGCGGTCGCGGCGTTGTCGCTAGGCCGGACCGGGCCAATGAGCGAAGAAGTGAGGGTGACGGTGGACAGGTCACAACCGCCGAAGCCGGTCACGAATCTGCGTGCGGTGCGCCGCATCGACGGCTCGGCGCGGCTGTCGTGGGACCTGCCGGCGGACAGCAGATGCGCCGGGCTGAGGGTGGAAGCGGACGGGGAGGTGCTCTGTGAGCGGCTCTCCCCGGACACCCGCGGTTGGGTGGCTCCGGCACCGTTGCGGGACCGGTACGTCTTGATCACTCTGGACCCGGATGAAAGGAATCACGCGAGCGCGGAGGCATCGCCGGAACGCACTGCGCCGGCTGTGCGGGGAGACGACGCGGTGCCAGTGCGGCATCCGTTCCTGCGGTACTCGGCGGAGGATGTGGACCGTGTGCGACGGCTCGCGCAGAGCGACGAGAAGGTGC
>JAGPGE010000163.1 GCA_018056145.1 Armatimonadota bacterium | reverse complement strand
GCCCATGGCCTACACCGAAGACAATGCGAAGCTCAGGGAAGCGCTGGACGAGTGGACCGCTTTCGACCCCGGCCTGGACCGAATCATCCCAGGGCTGTCCATCTACTCGAGAGCCCCGGGCGGCACTGCTGTCACCCGAGATCTGGACCTCGTGAAGCAACAGCTCGAGCTCTGCAGGTCGTACAAGGCGCGGGGGAACTGTTTCTTCGCGCTGGCGTACCTGAACGATGCTCTGCGCGACCAGCTCGCCGGGGGAGCGTACGCTGAGCCTGCCCAGGCCTACTACCCGCCCGCGCGGTGAGGGTGTGAAGCCGCAGAACGGTGCAACTCGTTCCTCCTGAGTCTGGCGTTCCTGCCCCCCCGGCCGAGAGCCGGCAGCGAACCGATGAGGTGCGAGAGGCTGACCTGAGGCGGGCCAGACCACGATCCCATCTGGGGAGACGAACCCATGAGCATCGAGCCGGTAGACCCACGGCAGTGGCAAGTCCTGCCCTTTCACGAGCACCCGCTGCATGACACCATCTGGGCCATCACCCTCGGGCATGACGGGCAGGTCTACATCGGCCTGTGCCTCGAAGGGCGCGGTGGGCAGGTGGCCCAGCTTTACATGTACGACACGCGGCAGGAACGTCTGCGCTGTTTGGCCGATATGGGCGATGTCACTGGAGAGCCCCCCGACAGCGGCCATGCCACCCAGGGCAAGATTCACTTCTCCCTGTGCCACGCGCGGGACGGCAGCGTCTACGGGGCAACCCACTGCACCACGCCGCCCATCGGGCACCGGATCTGGAGCCCCCTGAGCATGTGGGACGACCCGGTTATGAGCTTCCCCGGAGCCCACATCTTCCGCTACGACACTCACACCGCGAAGACCGTGGATTTCGGCGTCATCACCCCCAATGACGGCATCCCGTACCTGATGCTAGATGAGGAGCGCGAGTACCTTTACGGGATTACATATCCCCGCGCCCACTTCTTCCGCACCGACCTGCGTGGGCGCAACTTCAGGGACTACGGTCGCGTGTCTTCGTGGTATCCCCTGTCCATGATCTTCGACGAGGCCGGCAACCTGTTCACATCGGACACCAACTCGCGGCTGATCAAGTACGACGTTGCCCGGGACGAACTCATCTTCTTCAACGCCCGGCCATACGCCGAACCATGGAACACCGACGCGCGGTTCTCGTGGATCACCGATATGTGCATGGGCCCGGACGGCCGGATATATGGGCTCACGTACTCCAATGATCACCTGTTTCGGTTCGACCCGAAGCAGGAAAGCCCCGAGATCGAGGACCTCGGTCCCGGGTTGCCCGAAGCGCCCGGCGGGATGCTACGCTGCATCGTGCCCGACCGCAAGGGCAACCTGTACTACCTCGCCCAGCCGGGTTCGGGAGACCGGCGCGGCACCATCCTCGTGCGGTATGATATCGCCCGGAGCACGCGAGAACCGGTGGGCACCCTGGTCATCGACGGCGAGCACTACTTCACCTGGCGCGGAGTCTGCGGGCTGGACGGCACGCTGTATCTCGCGACCATAGGCCGCGTTCCTTGTTGTCTGCTCATCTACAAGCCCTGAAGGCCCGGCAAAGCTGGAGGCGCCCATGCCCGACACACCTGCCCGACGACGCAGGCCGCCCGTGCCCGAACTCACTGCGCCATCAACCACCGAGCACGCCGCGCTCTACCGCACGAAGGCGTTCCCCTTCGTGTCCGAGGGCGCGATGTACTGCTTCGGCTTGCGCGAGTATCTTGTGGAGCCCTCAATTCCCCGGGGTGAATCCGCAATCTCGGCGCTCCTCGCGCTGGATGCGGGTATCGTGTTCGGGGTCACTTCCGGCGCGCGATCGCACCTGTTCTACTTCCATCCCGGATTCGGCGTGGCTCACGTCGGCCCGCTGGGAGAGACTGCCTGCGAGGGCGGCGCGCTGCTTGACCTCGGCGGAAACCGGGTGTTGGGCGGCTGGTGGGGGCCCGAAGGCGGCGGGATGTTCCAGCACGACGCCACCAGTGAGACCGGGCAGGGCATGGAGCAGTTCCGGGGTGGCAAAGCGGCCATCAACCCCATCGCGCTGCCGGGCAAAGGCCAGGGCATCGCGGCGCTGGCGGGACCGACGCGTGAAGGCGTCGCATATGGCATTACGAAGCCCGGCGACGCGCTGGTCGCGGTGGACGGCTCAACCTGGAAGGTGAAGGTGGTTGCGAAGATCGAAGGCGCCGCGCCCGTGCTGGTTCTCCTGCCTGACGGGCGACTGATCGGGGCTTTCGCCGAGGGGCAATTGTGGGAGTACAGCCCGGAGTCTGCGGGCCTCGCCGCCCTCGATGCCCACGCCCCTTGCCAGAAGGGCAAGCGGTACGTGGCCGGCGTGCAGAGCCTGATTCTCGGGGACGACGGGCTGGTCTACGGTGGCGCCTCCACCGATGGCTTCATGTTCACCTGGGACCCAGGAAGCGGCGTGGTGGTCAATCTCGGCAAGCCCAACCGGCAGTCGAACATCCGGGCGCTCGCCCAGGGGCGCGGGGGGATGATCTACGGCGTTGTGCAGGAGCCTGAAGGCATGGCGCACCTGTTCCGTTTCGACCCGCAGGCGGGATTCGTGGACCTGGGCGTGGTAGGCTCGTCTTTCCCGGAACACTGGACCGCCCACTGCCTGGGCTCTCTCGCCGTCGGCCCCGGCGGCGAACTGTACATCGGCGAGACCGACGCCATCTCGCACCTGTTCATCCACTACCCGCCGATACCGAAGTGAGCGGAGGCGTACGCAACCAACAGGAACAGCGCTCGCTGTGTGAGCCGCGGGGTGGTCTCGCCGTCCAGAGACCGGGGCTCCACGGAAACCGCGGACCATGCCAGTCTGAACCAGACGGGAACGCCGACATTGCGTCGTCGAGGAGAGGTTACACCATGAGCGACAAGATCAGGATCGGCTGGGCAAGTCGTGACATCACGCCGGACCGCCCCGTGTCTCTGCGGGGCCTTTTCAACCTGCGCATCGCCGCGCGGGTGCAGGATCCTCTGACCCTCACCGCGCTGGCCATCGAGAGCGGCGGTGAGCAGGCTATCATCGTCTCCATTGACACCTGTGCCGTGGATGACGAGTTGCTGGCGGTCAGCCGGGAGAAGGTCGCGGATAGACTGCCCGGGCTCGATCCCCGCAAGCTCATCGCCAGTGCCACCCATACCCACACCGCGCCTTTCGCCGGTGGGGCCGTCGGCCTGCAGAAGGACACGGAATACCTGGACGACATCGTGGCGAAGTACCCCGACTACATGCCGACGTCGGAGTACACGGACCTGGTGGTCAATGGGCTCGTCGATGCCGTGTGCGAGGCCTGGGATAACCGGGCCGAAGGCCTGGTGGGCTGGGGATACTCGTACGCAGTGGTGGGTGAAAACCGGCGTGTGCGCTACTTCGACGACCACGCACTGATGTACGGGAGCACCGCCGCTGCCGACTTCTCCCACATCGAAGGCCACGTGGACCATGGCGTCTATCTGCTCTTCACCTACGACCCGGAGCAGAACCTCACCGGGGTGCTCGTGAACGTCGCCTCACCGTCGCAGGCCAGCGAGAGCGGGCAGGATTTCGTGTCCGCCGACTTCTGGCATGATGTGCGGGTGGAACTGCGCAAGCGCTACGGTGAGGGCCTTTTCGTGCTGCCCCAGTGTTCCGCGGCGGGGGACCAGTCGCCCCACCGCCTGGTCAACACCCGGGCCGAGCAGCGCATGCTGGCGCTCAAGTACGGCGAGGGCCGGGGCAGGCCGCTCAATGACGCCCTGCGGCTGGATATCGCCAAGCGCATTGCCTACGCCGTGGATGACGCCGAGCCCGCGGTGCGTAAGGACCTGCGCGACGAGGCGGTCCTGAAGCACGAGTACCGGGACTTGGAACTGCCCCACTGGGATGTGACTGAGAAGGAGTACGAGGCGGCCCGGGCGGAGATGGACGAACTGGCTGCGAAGCTGGAGGGTCTCGAGTGCGGCGACCGCCTGGACAGTACGTACACATCGCTGCGCTCGCGTATCGGCTGGTGCAAGCGGGCCGTGGACCGATACGAGAACCCGTTGCCCTTCGTGCCCATCCAGATGAATGTGCTCCGCTTGGGCGATGTGGCTTTCGTGACCTCGCCCTTCGAGTACTACCTGGACTTCGGCGATCGTATCAAGGGACGTTCGGCGGCGGTGCAGACGTTCGTGGTGCAACTGGCCGGCGGCGGCAGTTACCTCGCCACCGAACGCGCCGCCAGCGGCTTGAGCTATGGAGCAGTGCCCGCAAGCTGCAAGGTCTCTCCTGCCGGGGGCCAGGTGATCGTGGACGAGGCGGTCTCCATCATCGAGGAGATGTTCGAGGGGGATTGAGGGCGGGCAAATTCACTATCCGGAAACAGGGGACTGGCATCCGGGTTCGAGTCGTCCCCGAACCCGGTGCCTGTACCCGTTTCTCTTGCCTTCAGCCCTCCAGGTTCGCGAACTCCAGCCGGATCACCGGCACTGTGCCCGGCATCTCGTCCAGCGGCAGATTGCGCAGGCGCAGGCATGGGCCGTCGGCGTAACGCGCGGGTGTCAGTTCGATGCTCGTCTCCACGCTCGCGCCGGTGTTCAGCAGAACAGCGCTTTGCGGAAGCACCGTGATCGGCGGAAGGTACAGCGCCGTGCCCGCTGCAGGCTGGTACAGGTGGACATAGAGCGTGTTCCCACGCCGCGTGATGAGCACGGTCCGGTTGTCTGTCACCTCCGGCGCGGGTTCGGCGCCTTCGAAGCACTCCCGCACTGCCGTGTACCAACGGCCCACCAGATCCAGCACGCGGAGCGCCTCTTCCGGGAATGTACCGTCCCCGCGCGGGCCGAGATTGAGCAGGTAGTTGCCTCCCTTCGCCAGTACCTTGTCCATGCTGCGGACCAGGTGGGCGACCGTGTAGTAGTCCTCATCCGCGCGGTATCCCCAGCTCTCCATCCCCACCGACTGGCACGCTTCGGTGGGCCGGTCGAAGGCGAGCACCTCGTCCACCGAGCGCTCATACTCGCGTTCGGGCGTGTCGAAGTCGCCCTCGCCGAACCCGCGGCCGTTGATGACCGCGGACGGCTGAAGCTCCCGGATCAGCGCATTGAACCGCGGGTCGCGGTGCTCGATGACATTGGCGTCCCACCAGAACCCGTGAATCTCACCATAGCGAGTACACAGTTCGCGCACCTGGGCTTCGACATACGCAAGGTACTTGCCGAGGTCGGGTTCGTCGCCCGGGTCGGGGGCAGGAAGCTCGTAGGAGCGCCCCGCGTTGGGGTAGTTCGGATGGTGCATGTCGGCAACCGAGTAGTACAGGCAGAGCGGGAAGTCGCGCCGGTGGCAGGCATCGGCCAGCATCGCCAGCACATCTCGACCGTAGGGCGTGCGGGTCACCTTGTACTGCGTCTCGTCACTGTCCCACAGGCAGAAGCCGTCCACATGCTTCGTCGTGAAGCACAGGTAGCTCATTCCGGCGGCTTCGGCCATGTCCAGCCACACGTCGGGGTCGAAGCGCCGTGGGTTGAACTGGTGAACCTGCGCGGCGTATTGATCACGCGGGATGCGTCGGCGGAACTGATCCTGCTCGTGCCATTCGCCCAGAGCGTACAGGCCCCAGTGGACGAACAATCCGAAACGGTGCGTGAAGAACCAGTCGCGTGAGTCGCCGAAGCTGAAAGACATGATGCCTCCCGGGTCGTATGAGTTTGGTGTATTGTAGCAGAATGAAGGGCCGGCGGGCGAGGACGCCCGCCCCACGCTTAGCCCTGGACCGCCGCTGCCCAACCCATCGCAGCGAAAGGACTGGACCGCCCCATGACCCCACGAGAGCGCTTTCTCGGCGTCGCGGACGGTACACTCACCAATCACCTTTACCTTGCCCTGAACCTCAATGTTGGGTGGTTCATGGAAGAGACCCTGGAGCGCTGGCACGGAGAAGGACTACAGGAGGGTGCTGATCTGGCTGAGCGCTTCGGGCTGGACCGCGTCTGCTTCACCGGCGGCGCGCCTTACAGTCCGATGCCCGCATTCGATGAGGAAGTCCTGTCGGAGGACGCGGAGACCAGGGTGGTGCGCGACCGCCTGGGGGCAGTACTGCGGGTGTTCAAGCGGGACACCGCGTCAAAGATGCCCCAGTGGCTTGAATACCCCATCAAGACCCGCGACGACTGGCTGACATTTCGCGAGCGCTTGGACCCGAACACGCCGGCCCGATACCCGAAAGACTGGGACGAGTTCGAGCGCAAGTGGGCAGAGCGGGAGGAACCCCTGGGTCTTGCGCCCGGCAGCTTCTTCGGACACACGCTGCAGCGCTGGGTGGGCACCGAACACCTCTGCATCCTCTTGTGCGAGCAGCCCGAGTTCGTCCACGAAATGATGGAGTATCTTGAGGGCTTCTTCCTGGCGCTCATCAAGCCGTTTCTGGAACGCGCGCAGTTCGACTTCGCCTCTTTCGGCGAGGATATCGCCTACAAGGGCCGCAGCTTCATCTCCCCGCGGATGTTCCGCGAGTTCATCCAGCCCCATTACCGCAGCATCACCAGTGCCATCCGGGCCAACGGGGTCCGCACCATCTTCGTGGACAGCGACGGCTGCATCGATGAGCTGATTCCGCTCTGGATGGAGGTCGGCATCAACGGCTTCTCGCCGCTGGAGATCGCCGCGGGAACCGATCCGCTGGCTCTGAAGCGTGAGTACGGGCGGGACATCGTGCTCGCCGGGGGCATCGACAAGCGGGCTTTGGCGCGGGGGAAAGACGCTATCGACGCAGAGGTGGAGAAGGCGAAGCGCCTGCTGGAACTGGGCGGCTACTTCCCCATGGTGGACCACTCAACGCCGCCGGACGTGCCCCTGTGGGCCTTCGAGCACCTGCTGGAGGGGCTGAGGGGATAAGCGTGCCGCGGGACGGTACGCACAGTCGGTCCAGCGTGAGGGTTATTCGCCGAGGGCGTGCGACTGCACCGTGATCTGCGCCGGGTCGGCCTGCCCGAGGCGATGGACCGCGCAGGCTGCCTGGAGGTACTGGCGCGCGGTTTCCAGCGATGAAGTTTCCCGCTGTTCCTCGATCATCTTCCCGGTCAGGATGTTCAGCCCCGCCATGTCCAGCGCCACGCAGTCGGTGGATGCCAGGACCTTGCCGCAGTTCCAGTACGGCGGAATGTGCGCGGGGCCGGGCTCCACATTGGGCTGGAGGGCATCCAGAATGTGCAGGCGAAACTTGAGGCGCACCGAGGGTCGCGATGCCGCCAGCGCCAGTTGCTCCGGGGCCGACATCATCTGGAGCCTGTCAGCCCGCGGAACGCAGGCCAGTTGGGTGCTGGTTGCGCCCCACATGCCCAGTTGCCTGTCTGCGCGCAGGCGGGCCAGGCTGATGAGCAGATCACATTCCTCGAGCACGATCCGGCTGATGCCGCCCCGGAAGCCCTCGGATTCGGCGCCCATGGTGCGCACGCCGTCGGGGTCCTTGCGCACGAGTAGCCCCGCTGAGAAGAGGGATGTCTCGCTGTCGGCCCACACGGTGATGGATGCGGGGCGAACTCCTGCCCGGACCAGGCGGTCGATCAGCGCGTCCAGAAGGGCCAGCGAGGCAGGCGGGTACTGGGCGTCCAGCAAGATCCCCACCCGTTCGCCCTGCCCGGACAGCGAACCCCATGCCTCCTGGAATTTCCGCGTTCCGGTGGCGTCCATCACTGCGCGGTCCAGCATCTGTGCGACCACGCGGTAGCTCTGCTTGCCCAGAGGGTACACGCTTGCCGGTGCGAGAATGGATGGGGCTTCGAGGAAGTTGGCGGCGCTGACCTCGGCAACGGTGGCAGGGCCGGGTACCCGTCCGGGGTTTGCAAGAGCGGACAGCGGGGCAATGACTGTGCCGATCAGGATTGCTGCTGTGATCACTGCGCTCGAACTACGCATAAGTAACTCGTCGCGGCCAGGCTTTTCCCGCGCCTCCGGGTATTGGACACCCCTGCCGCGTACGGGTTTCCGACGGGGCAGACAGCACGGGCGCCGTCGCCCAGCGAGAGGTCGGCTCAGGCACCCGTCCGTGGATCAGGCAAGCGCAGGGAAAATGCTCACGACTGCCCGGAGCGGATGCGGTCCACCATCGCCTGCACGGTCTCGAGCGCCTGCGCGGCCAGGCTGTCGATGAGTTCAGGCGACATCTCAGCCTTCTTGTTCGGGCCCTCGAACCGCTCCACCGGGCAGGGGCCGCTGAACCCGTGCTCGGACAGTGTGCGCAGCATGGACTCGTGGTCCACGTCGCCCTCGCCGATGTAGGGGAAAACCGGATTAGCGCGGGAGCCGGAGTGATCCTTGATGCAAAGAGCCACGGTGATGTCCGCGCACAGGCGTATGTCCTCGGCCGGGTCAACGCCCTCGTAGAAGTGGACATTGCCGCCGTCATAGCAGATGCGGAAGTGGGTGGAGCCCACCCGGTCCACGGCTTCCCGGCAGCGGCTTGCGGTGGCAGTGATGCCCGTGTGGGGCTTGGCGACCAGCATCACGTCCATCTCTTCGGCGTATTTCACAACAGGCGCCACCGCCGCGAACCACTCGTCGGTCATCTGCGCCCAGACATCGGCCGGATGCTTCTCGTCCGGCCAGCTCTTGTACTCCCACGGGCCGATCACGAGTATCTGCGGCACTCCCATGAGCTTCGCCTGGTCGATGCGCCTGCGGAACAGGTCCTGCCCGCCTTCGGCAGTGAGGGCGATGGCCCGGGGCTGGAACATCATCACCGGTTCGAGTCCGGCATCGCGCACGACGCGCCCCAGTTCGCTGATTCGCGCGTCGTCATCCTCCGATCCGGGGGTCTCAACGCCCTCGTGTGTGGTCCCGAACGCCAGGTATTTGTACCCGGCGCGGGCGATGCCTTCGACGGCGCGGGAGAAAGGCAGTTCCGAGTAGGGCAGGGTCATGCAGGCGATCTTCGGGTCGAACATGCTGGCCTCCAGGCGGTACGGAATCGGCTAACCGCGCGGAGAGCCCGGGAAGGCCGCTCCGCGCGGGACGAAGCTCACGGAAACGAGAGACGACCCCAGCTCATCTCCGGGGTCTGTCAGGCACTGGGAACGGCTCGATCGGCGGCTCCTCAATCTCCAGTTCCTTGAGGACGAAGTTCGCCCGCACGACCCCGTTCACGGGCACTTCCACCCGCTGCTCGGCCCATTCATACGGCCATGCCCAGGCGGACACCACCCTAAGCCCGGCAGGCACGTCCAGGGAGTACTCGCCATTCTCGTCGGTCACGGTCGAGAACACACGCCAGTCGATGATGGGCGGCATGATGCCGATGCTCCCGCCGGGGCCGATTGCTTCTGCCCCGAAAGCAACCGGCATGTCGGGCCGTACATCCGGCGGCAGTTCGATGGGTTCAGGCGGCGGGAGGATCCATGGGTGATCCATGTAGACTTCGATACTCGCTCCGGCGATGGGCGCCCGGGTCCCGTCCAGGCTCACCCCGGTGACCTTGCCCACGATCTTGCCGACTTCAGGGTCCTTCTCCGGCCAGAGCTGGAAGTCCGCAACGGCAGTCTGCCCGGGAGCAACATAGACGAATGCCTCACCGGGCATGTATCCAGGGACGGCAACAGTCACAAAGTACGGGCCCGCTTGGACAGCGCGCATCACGAAGCTGCCGGTATCATCCGTAATCGCGGAGTATGAGAACCCCGGAGGCGGCGGGTAGATGAAAGGGACCGCCGCATCAGTGTTGT
>JAGPGE010000162.1 GCA_018056145.1 Armatimonadota bacterium | reverse complement strand
GCGGAAGCCCGGGCGTCACCTGATGCGCTGGTTGCGAGGGGTGGTCAGTGGTCCCACGGCCGACGTCACCGTTGCCCTTGAAAAGAGTTGTGTAATGGAGTATAGATGCAAAGCGGTCCGAAAGCAAGATCACGGGCTTGTCAACGCTTATCAGACCGCATCGCATCATCTGATGAAACCACGATGCATGGCAGTATGTTCTATTGCGTATCCGGGGGACACCGGACTGCCGGCGCGAGCCGGCCCGGACATGAAGGAGGTCGGGCTCATGGCAGCCATTCGTGTCGTCTCCCTGGTGGTCCTGGCCACTATGTGCGTTTGGCTCACGGGATGCGGCAGTTCCGACGAGCAAGCCTCGACCGGACGCACCAAGTCCGCGCACCTATACCAGGCCGCTCCCGGCGACCCGCCGGTAATCCGCATGGGCTGGCGTGAGAACAGCACCACAACTGTAGTCGCTTGGCTCGTTTTCAGGGGCCAGTTCTACGGTTTCAACGCCGCGCAGGAGGCGCTGATC
Source organism: Armatimonadota bacterium (assembly GCA_018056145.1). Lineage (GTDB taxonomy): Bacteria > Armatimonadota > Zipacnadia > Zipacnadales > JABUFB01 > JABUFB01. The sequence continues at coordinate 9,237 of JAGPGE010000162.1, read as the reverse complement.
GACATCATCGACGGCGAGGACCTGCCGGTCTACGAGGACACCCAGACGAACCATCCCCTCGTCTCCTTCTCGCGTGATTTCACTTACCTGTACCGCGGTAATGAGGAGAACGGTTCGGTCTCCGCCACCTATACCCACCCCGGCGTGGCTGTGGGCCAGACTTACTACTACCGCGCCCGAGTCATCGCGCCGCCGAACAGCTCGGCCCCACCCATCTCCAGCGCGGCTTCGGACGATCTCGACGTAGACCCACCCACTGCCCTGAGCGAGGCGAGCGCGCCGCAGGGACCGGTGACCTACTTCCTGGCGCCCACCGGAACCAGGCCGAGTTCCATGTCCACCGTGGACCCGCGGGCCGTGGCCTTCAACTGGAACAACTCCACGGGGGCCGATGAGTACCAGGTCAGGGTCTACAGCAGTTCCAGCGCCACGGGCCAGCCGGTGGTGCAGTCGCCGGTTGTCTACTCCGTCGGGACTTTCGGCGCATGGACCTACAGCCCCACATCCACCAGCGCTTTGAAGGGCAGTACGTACTACTACTGGGTGGTATGCGCGCGAAAGGGTGGTCAGGCAGAGCCCACCTGCGGCAGCGAGAGCGGCTGGGTGAAGAGCGCGGTGATCCCGTTCCTGACCGCGCCGACGCCGCCGTCTCTGCCGTAGCGGCGGCCGGCGATTGCCCTCGGGCGTTGACACCACGGACCCGTGACCATTCCGGACTGCGCGGGACACGATCCGCGTGCTGCGTCGGGCTCAATTCGCGTGCCTGTCGCGGGGGTTGGACTCAATTTCGTGGGTATTCACCCGTCATCTGACCGCCAGCCTGAGCATTTCCGCGCCTTCCGCTCCTGACTGTGACCTCACAGCCCGTCGCGGGCTGTGAGGCCACGGCGGCGGCCCTTTTCGTTGCGTGACACAGCCGGCGAAAGAGATCGGGCCCCGGCTCAAACACACCCACCCACTTTTCCCGGGTCAGACCCCTGTCGCGGTTGCAGGCCGCCTGCCCATGGAGTACAATGGCTTTCCACCAAGATCGTCCGGGCAGCGGGCGACGGCAGTAGCGGTAAGGTTTTCGGAGGAGAAGACGATGTCTGAGAATACCGAGATGTCAACCTGGAGAAACAAGGTCGGTCTCGCCGAGATGCTTCGCGGCGGGGTCATCATGGACGTCACCAACCCCGAGCAGGCCAAGATCGCCGAGGATGCAGGCGCCGTGTCCGTCATGGCCCTTGAGCGCGTCCCGGCGGACATCCGCCGCGAGGGCGGAGTTGCGCGCATGGCTGACCTGAAGGTCATTGAGGATATCATGAAGTCCGTGACCATCCCGGTCATGGCAAAGTGCCGCATCGGGCATTTCGCCGAGGCCCAGGTTCTGGAGGCCATTGGCGTGGACTTCATCGACGAGAGCGAGGTCCTCACCCCGGCCGACGAGAGCTATCACGTCTGGAAGCACGACTTCAAGGTGCCCTTCGTCTGCGGCTGCACCAATCTCGCCGAAGCCCTGCGCCGCATTGGTGAGGGCGCTGCGATGATCCGCACCAAGGGCGAGGCAGGCAGTGGCAATATCGTCGAGGCCACCCGGCACATGCGCGCCGTGATCCAGGGCATTGAACGGCTCAAAGGCCTGCGCGATGATGAGTTGATGACCGAGGCGAAGAACATGGGCGCGCCTTTCGACCTGGTGCGCGAGGTCAGCAAGGCCGGCAAGCTGCCGGTCCCCAACTTCTCGGCAGGCGGCATCGCGACCCCGGCCGACGCCGCGCTCATGATGCAGCTTGGCGCGGAATCTGTGTTCGTGGGCAGCGGAATCTTCAAGAGCGAGGACCCGGCGGCCCGTGCGAAGGCCATCGTTCACGCGACCACATACTTCGAGGACCCGGTGGAGGTTGCAAAAGCCACGCGCGGACTTGAGGGCGCTGCGATGCCCGGCATCGATGTGCGCGCATTGCCGGATGAGGACAGGCTGGCGACGCGGGGCTGGTAGCGCGGGGTAGCCATCCTCGCGGCATCGAGCAGGCACTACTCAGGGACGACCACCGTTCCCGACACACCGGGACCCGGGAGGTCGTCCCTGTTCGTTACTCGATAATCAGCACGCCCGCGATGGGCCGGAAGTAATGCACGATCGACCACGACAGAAGCACTACCGCGTTGCCCACGATCATCCCCACCGCCGCCGCACGCCCGGCCCGGTACGCCTTGTAGCCCCCGAAACGCTGGGTGATCCGGCGCACAACCCACCCCAGGAAGATCGAGAATCCGTAGCGGTCGCCCATGAACTGCGGGCCCATCAACGCCGTGAATCCCAGCGGGTGAAAGGGCCACCACAGGAACCTCTGACGCATGAAGTTCAGGAAGACAACGGTCACCGCACCCAGGGCCATGTTCCCGTAATTGCCTGGCGTGAAGGGCTGGTTGGCGAGGATCAGCGAGCTGATGTCGCGGCCCAGAGCGGAGCCCGAACCCCGCGGCCACCAGCCCAGCCCCGGGATGCTGTGGCTGTAGATGGCATACAGGGACGTGGGGTGTGAGGCGAACAATGCCAGGAGCAGGGAGGCCAGGGTCAGCGCCCAGACCGTGCGGGGCTTGAGCCATGCGGTGTCGGCCATCTTGTAGCCCTGGATCACGTTGGCCGCGGTGAGGGACGCCGTGTCGCGGATCTTGTAGCCCATGAAAGACAGCGCGGTGATGTTCCGCGGTCCGAGGGTGTGCGTGCCGAGAATCTGAGTGATGAACTTCTCCTGGTTGCCGAAGGGGGTCCAGACCGCGAAAACGCCGGCCTCCGAGACAATGCGCGTGAGCACCACGATGGAGATCATGTAGACCGTCATCAGCGCCAGCGATCCCCACCAGTCCGCGCCGATGAGATGCCCCCAGACGATGATCGTTGCCAGCGACCCCAGAAAGCCGAAGAGCATGGCTCTTGCCGACATGGGCTCGCGGCTTTCGTCGAAATCCCCCGCGCCGAAGATCGCCTTGCGCACGATCTGTTTCAGCGAATGACGGGCATACCACACGTAGATGATCGCAAGAAGGGTATACGCGCCGTAGCCCTGGTGCAGGAAGAAGTCGGGATGGTTGGTCAGGCCCATCATCTCCCGGAACACCGAGCCGATGCGCCGGAAGATCCAGAAGAACCACAGGCTGAAGGCCATCTCGTCGCTCACGAGATAGGTGATCCCCATCATTTCGAAGTAGTAGTGATAGGGGAAGTAGTTGAGCATGTTCCACGGGCGTCCCTGGAAGACCAGGCCGATGTCCGGCGTGAGGTCGGTCTCGGGAATGCCCGGGAAGTAGTGATGCAGCGCGTTCTTCGAATACAGGATGACGGGGATGGCGAAGGATGCCCAGAAGAGCCAGGTGCGGAAGATCGCGGGGAGTGCGGCGCGCTCGGATTCGTAGGTGAGCATCTCCACGGGTATCTGCGCCAGCGGGAAGAGCATGTGCTCTTCGTCCGCCCAGCGCCTGCGCAGGAGCGCCACGGCAGTTGCCCCCAGGAGGAGAATCGCCACCACGTAGGGCGTCCAGACCGCGAGTGGGATGATCCAGCTCTCCCAGGGGATCGACTGGCCCGGCGGGACCCCGTAGAACGCCCAGCGCACCGCGGGATGGTCGGGGTCCTTGGAGGGCACGATCCATTCGGGGAAGTACTCGAAGAACGTCTCAACGTGCTTATTCTCGGGGCTGGCGTAGTGTTGCGGGCCCACCAGGCCGATGTAGAGATAGGTCACGAGTTGCTGGCCGGGGAAGCCCGACATCACCATGATGGCGATGAAGACGTACACAAGCTGGCGCGAATCCAGCACCCGCTTCCCGAAGACCTTGCGCGAGAACACATTCACCAGCAGCAGCAGGAAGCAGAGAAACAGCGCGGAGCGCGGCAGGTGCCCGAAACCCACGAGGTCGTAACGCACCAGGGCTGAGAAAGCGCCGCCTGCAGCCACGGCGAGCACCAAGACCATCGCGATGACCCAGGTGCGGGTCAAGGCTCCCGCGCGGGGCGTGCCCGCTTTCGCGCCGAATTCCAGGTCCTGGTTCGCGTTCTGCATCGGGCGGCAGCGGCCCTCCGGCTCAGCAATCGCGCTCGTTGTGCAGCACTTCCATCATCGCCCAGAAGTTCTCGATGGGCGTTCCCGCCACGATCTGGTTGGAGCAGCCCACGATGCAGCCGCCAAGCTCCTTGCCCGCGTCCAGCGCGCGCCGGGTCTCGCTGACCACGTCCTGTACGCTCCCCCGGTGAAGCGTGGCCGAGTTGACCCCACCAAGCAGCGTGAGATGCCCGAAGGTCTCCCTGAGTCTGCGGAAGTCCATCCCGGCGGCCTCGTCCACCTCGTAGAAGAACCGGACGCCGGAATTGCCGAACAGGTCCTCAGCCACGGGCCACAGGTCGCCGTCGCTGGCGAATCCGTGGAGTACCCCGGCTTCCGTGCAGGCCTGGGAGATTCTCTGCAGGCCGGGCAGCATCAGTTCGTGGAAGGCGCGCGGCGAGATGAAAGGTCCCGTGGCCGAAGCGAAATCGCCGCCGCCGTAGCAGTAACGCAGCCCCACTTCGCCGGCCAGCTTCGCATTGCGGGCCGAGCGTTCGGCCATGCAGTTCAGGTACCGGAGCACAAGGTCCGGGCGCAGGGCCACCGCTTCCAGCCAAATGCGGTCGCGCGGAATCACGAGACCCACACCGCCGCCTCCGTAGGGCACACCGTCTTCGCCAAACTCCTGCATGGTGCGCAAGGTGTCGGCGAACATGGCGGGGTTCGGCTGGTAGGCGTCGGTCGACTCCTCGAAGGCGGCGACGGTGCGCTCGAGGTCGTCAAGGGTGGGTTCCGGCTCGGGGCTGCGGTCGATGATCTGGTAGAGTTCGGATTCCGGGTCATGGCGCATGACCCGCCACTTGCCCTCTTCCGAGCCGTAGAAGAAGGTCAGCTCATCAATGCGTCGCGCGGGCTTCTCGGGCATGCGCCAGTAGACCGTGCGCACCACGTCAAGCTCCAGCATACGGCACAGCTCAACCGCATCCCGCCAGGTGCGTTCCAGGTATTCCGCGTGGGCATCTTCGCCTTCCCAGACGGCGCACGCCTCCAAATACTGGGCCCTGCCGCCGCCCACATACGCCTCGCGGCCGAGGATCTGGGAGGCCACCGTTGCCGAGAAGCCGGCCTGGTAGATGGGGACGCGGTCGTACGGCTTGCTGTCGAACGCGCACGACACCCGCTGGCGTGGAGTCATGGCCTCAATGCCCTCGTTGAGCACGAAATGTCAGCCGGCAAGTCGCCCGTCCTCGTAGCGCCCGACGCGCAGGAACTCTTCGTAGCCCCAGTGCTGCCAGAGCGGATCGCAGCCGATGGAGTGGTTATCCGGGTAGTCTTTGGCGATGAAGCCTCCGCCCCGGCCGCCGAGGATGCGCACCATGTCGCGCGCGCGGGACTTGATCAGCTCTTCATCACCGGTGGGCAGGATGCGCTGGATGTCCACGGGGCACCAGTAGGTGACGCGCCCAGAGAACTGCGCGAGCCATTCCAGGCCGTGGAGCTCGGGCTGGTCGAACTGCAGCACATCCATTCCCATGTCCACGAGGTGGGGGATGATGTCGCGCACGTAGCCGCAGGAATGCATCCAGACGGTGAGCCCCCTGGAATGCGCACGATCGATGAGGCGCTGGAAGGTCTCGCGAAAGAGGTCATCCCACATGCGCGGGCTCACCAGAAGGCGCTCCTGGGTGCCCCAGTCCTCGCAGAAGAAGACGCCGTGGGCGCCGATGTCCGCGTAGATATCCACCTGGCGGAGGATGAGGTCACTGACCATGGTGTTCAGGCGACGGACATTCTCAGGCTCGGCGGCGCAGTCCAGGAGGTAGGCTTCGAGCTTGCGCAGGTAACGGGCGGCATTGAAGCACGCACCGGCGATGGAACCGAGAATGTAGCGGTCGGTGGTTTTCGCGCAGTATTCAGCGGCTTTCTCGTAGCGTGAGGGGTCGTCGTAAGTGGGCAGGCGGTACGAATCGAGGTCTTCCCAGGACTTGATCGGTGGCTCGATGACCTCGCCGCCGGTGGTTTTGCCCTTGATGCGGCGCCACAGACAGCCCCACTCATCGTTGTAGCACTCGCCGCCTGCATCGTCTTCCCAATGCCGCGCCTCGAAATCCGGGTCGGGGGAGGGTCCCACGCCGGCGGTGTCACAGATGCGTGGCCCGTTCTGGTAGGCGGAGTATGTCAGGCCGATGCGCTCAGGCTTGTCGAAGGCCAGGACTCGCTGGATGATCTCCTTCGAGTTCACGGTCGGAACCTCCAGGGCAAGTGTGGCGCGAGTGTTGGGGAGCTAATCAGAAGGGCCGCCAAGTGACTGGCGGCCCTTCAGTTCGCGTCGGTGCGACAGGCTTTCGGGAAGCTTACTCGGCCTTCTCGGCGTCGGGAGCGGGGACTTCTGCATCCTCGCCCTCTGCGGGGGCCTCTTCGCCCTCGGCAGCTTCTTCGCCTTCGGCTTCTTCGCCTTCGGCCTCTTCGCCTTCGGCCTCTTCGCCTTCGGCAGCCTCTTCGCCCTCAGCAGCCTCTTCGCCCTCAGCAGCCTCTTCGCCTTCGGCCGGCGGAGTGGCGCCTTCCTGCATCATCATCATTTCGGGATCGGGCGGCGGACCGGGCGTCGGAGCGGGCTCCGGCTTCTTGGGGCAGCCGGCCAGCACCATGGCCACGATCAGGGCAAGAGCCAGCAAGGCATACACGTAGCCCTTCGTCATGGGTACTTCGTCCTCCCTTCGAGCTTTTCCGGCAACATTGCCGTGTGACACGGCTGTACATTATACGCTTGCCCGGCTCGTGTCAAGCACGCAATCTGTCGGCGCCCCAAACGCCCTGGATCGCAACCAAACTCAAGCCGGACGCGCGTCCGCGGCCGTTAGCAAGTGTGAGAAGCGTGCAGAACCCCTAGATTGCAAGCAACGCCCATATCCGTGTCATTTGTTCCCCCGACCGTAGAGAGGCTCAGGGTTTTTCTCTTCGTATGCAGCTGGCACGGCGTCGATCCCCGCTGCTTGCGCCCGCAGAAAAGCCACCCGACATCCGAACTCGGAGGGTATCCGGCTTGAGCCTGTCTCCAGTTCGCGCGCCGCGGAACAGGTTCCGCACAGAGCACTGAGGCGACAGCGAGAGCACGGGGAGTCGTCCGGGTCCAACTCGTGGAGTGTCGGAAGCATCTCGTCGAAAAAGAAGCGGTGCAGGCTCCCTCGAAGGTCGTCGCGCTCCAGGGGACGGCGAATCGTTCCCGCGCCAGGGCAGGGCATCGCGAAACCGTCCGCCGTGATGTGGAGCCCGTAGATGCCCGCGGCGCAGTTGAACCGGCGCCGGTTGACCTCCGGGTGGTAGGCCTCCACACTCGTGCGCCACCCGGCAACGCGCTCCGGGTCCTGGGTTTCGATGGCCACGAGCGCCTCGGGGTCCATCCGCTCGCACAGGACACACGGGTCCCCGTCCACCGTGGGGCAGACAGCGCCGTCGAAGTTGAACTGCGCGCCCAGCTCGGCGGCCAGACTCTGGAGCTGCGGCAACTCGTGGTGGTTGCTGCGCAGGAGCATTGTCCTCAGGTACAACGGAATGCCCGCTTCCTTAAGGCGACGGGTTCCCCGAATCGCCTGGTCGAAGGAGCCCGGGACGCGCGCAATCTTCTCGTATGTCTCCCGTGTCGCGCCGTAGATGCTCACGAGTACGCGCCGGGGCGGGTAGCGGTGGAACAGGTCGAGCAAGGCATCGTCCACGAGGCGCGCGTTGGTGAAAACCGAGAGGATGAACCCGCGCTGCTTCGCGGCGACGTACAGGTCTTCGAAGTCCGGGCGCACCAGGGGTTCGCCGCCCGTGAGGACGAGGAACAGGGTCTCCTCGGCGACCAGGGCATCCAGCAGGTCCAGCCACCAGTCCAGCGGCAGGTCGGTGGACGGTCGATTCGCCGGGTCGACATAGCAGTGGGTACACTTGTTGTTGCAGTGTTGTGTGATCTCCAGGAAGGCCATATAGGGCCTCCTGGGGCCGCCCGGCGCCCAGGGCATCTGGCCGAGTTCGGCAAGGGGAATATCCGCGCAGTCCACGCTCTTGCGTCCTCTCGTACCGGGTGTCAGTCGTCCAGCACGGCATTGATCTGCCGCAGTTGCCCCACGAGCTCCTTCACATCCTGCAGGGCCTGGGGCTGGTCCACATCGTACTCCTCGACCAGCCTGCGGGCGATTTCGTTCTCGTCGCCGCACTCGGCCACAAGCTCCCAGACCCGCGCACCCACCTCGTTGAGTGTGAAAATCCCCTGGAGTGACACAGCGTCGCGAGCGATGGGGACGAGCATCAGTTCGCCCGCGATCGGGCGCGCGATGAAGTCGGGGTTCTGGCGCATTGAATGTGCTCCCTGGGTATCAGTGCTATGTGTCGAGCGGCTGTGAAGCGGTCCGGCAGCTGGCGCTCCGGCGCTTGATGCGTCTGGACACGCGCCCCAGCACGTCGGCAACTCCGGGCCCGGCATTGTGGGCAAGGTAGGCAAGAGCGCCGGGCAATGATCCGGTGCAGGCCGAGTACAGAATGGCGTTGCGAACATGCAGGCCCGCGAAGACGGGGCGGCTCAGCGCATGTCTCGCCGCCGCTACCGAGGCGCGCGGCGTCAGCAGGCGATCCAGCAGGCCCTCAGGCAGCGGCGTATCCCAGTTCGCCTGAACCGTACTCAGCGCCAGGCCGCAGGGAATGTTGAGGCGGAACCTCTGCGCATCCGCAGCGAGAAGCTCCCAGTCCGCAGGCGAGAGTGTTCCGGCAAGAAGCGCGATATCGTAGAGCCGGACCAGCCAGTTGCCCCGCCCTTCTCTTGCGAGGGCGTGGCGCAGGACGTTCTCGCACAGCGCCAGCAGCGCCATCGCCGGGTCATGGCAGCGCACCGGGACGCCGTGGAAGTCCCAGGGCACCGATCGGTCGTAGACTTCCTGCGGGCTGGGTGTCCAGGGCCACCATCCGTAAGCGACCACGCTCAGGGCATAGTGCAGGTCCACGGACAGCTGCAGCCCGTTCGCCCCGGGACGGCAAACGCCGCTGAAGTCGCTCCGAATCCCCTTCGCGACCAGCCGCTTCAGCCGCTCCAAGTCGATGGGCAACGGGTCTACGGGGGCGTACCCCAGACCCGACAGCGCGTCAAGCGCCTCATTGAGCCGGTCCAGCGGGACCAGCAGGTCCATGTCGGTATGCGGGCGCAGGCCTGGCTCGGGGTAGAGCGCCTCCCCCAGCCACA
>JAGPGE010000161.1 GCA_018056145.1 Armatimonadota bacterium | reverse complement strand
CGCTACAACCTGGGGCTGTCGTTGATACGCTCCGGGGATATTGGAGCCGGCCTGTATGAACTGCGGCTGGCCCGCATGAAGGACCCGTCATGCCTGCCCGTCCACAGGTTGATTGTGGAGTCATGCCCTCGAGCCCAGCGAGACCACCTGGTGTCAGAGTACGCTGAACTGGCCGAAAAACACACGACCCAGCTCGGTTTCCGGTACGGTTACGCGCTGGCACTGGATGCCGCGGGCCAGTCCGTCGAAGCCGCGAAGCAAATGCGCAAGGCCCAGGAGATGCCTAACTTCGCGGACCTGCTGCCCCCGCAGGAAGCCCCTTAACCTTCTGCATGGACGCTGGCGCCAGTGCTTCCGGAAGGTCCGTTTCCGTCTCGTGCCGAAGAAGCCCATGGCGCCCGATAAATGCCGCTCCCCGGGAGGATGACACGTGCACAGTCGCCGTCGCCACCAGATTGCCGTCTGTGGACTGCTGCTACTCGTCTGTGCGGTGGCTCCGGGCACCTGCCAGGACGAGCCCTCCTGGGAGGTCCGTCGGGCCCAGGCCATGGATCAGACCGACGAATGGACGGCCATGGGCCGCGTCCCCGGCTGGGACGTGTCCATTGCCGATGATGACGCGGGCACCATCGACATCTCTGGCGATGACGACGGTCGCTTCCGAGGCTTGGTGCTTGTTGGCAGGCGATGGACAGTGCCCGGTCCTGAGATCGAGGGCGCGGTGGCCAATGTCGAGTACCAGACCTACTGCACCATGGACAGCGAGAAGTTCCCGCGCGCGGGGATTGCGTATCTCGCCGCGATGACCCCGGAACGCTGGGAGAAGTTCGCCACTGATCCGGAGAAGGCCGAAAAGTGGAACGTGGGAGAGGCGGACCCGGAGATACTCGGCGTCTGGAACATCCACACTGCCCAGCAGGACGTGACCGAATGGCGGTACTGGCAGTCGGTTGATCTGCTGAAGCCGCTCAATGCCCATCGGGGTCGCGAAGTGGTCCTCGCCCTGGTCTGGGGATGCAACCATTTCGACCCGGAGTGGGGACGCTTCCGGGGCTTCAGGATTGATACGGTGACAAAGGAAGATCGCGAACGCCAGTTCTTCTCCGAACTCGACCTTGACCGGCCCGATCTGTCCGCCGTTCGCGCCGCCGTGGATGCCGGCGATTTCGCCGCGGCGAGGGTCGCCCTCGCCGAACACTTTCGCACCCGTGAGACGCCGGTGCTACCACCGGTAACCCCCGATGGCAGTCCGAACGGGATCCGGATTGCCGATGAGCTACTGGACCACGTTTTCAGGCTGGCGTCCTGCCCTCCCACGCGCATTGAGGGACCGATTCGCTGGAACGAGGACCCGCACGACTACGACCAGTGGGCCATCGCGCTCAACAGGCACACCCACTGGGTCACTCTCGGACGCGCCTACCTGGCCACGCAGGACGAGAAGTACGCCCGGGAATTCGTGGACCAGCTCAACAGCTGGATTGATGCCCTGCCCATCTACATCGGACCGCGCTGGATTCAGGGGCCGATGACCCAGGCCGGCAAGTCGCCGCTGTCGCTGGACGCGGGCATCAGGATGGCCCAGAGCTGGTGGCAGGCCTATGCGTGCTTCAAGGACTCGCCCAGCTTCGACCCGGAATCCCAGGCGCGCATGATCCGATCTTTCCGCGACCACGCGGTCTATCTGATGGACCCCGCGGTCTTCCATGTCACCTCCAACTGGGGCGCGATGGAGGTCAACGGCCTCTTCTGGCTTGCCGTGATGCTCCCCGAGTTCAAAGCCGCTCCCGTGTGGCTTGAGACCGCGCGCAAGCGCCTCGTGGATGCCCTCGCGGCTCAGGTCTACCCGGACGGGGCACAGATTGAGCTTGCGCCGGGCTACCACGGGGTCACGGTTGGCAACTTCGTGGGAGCGTTGGAGGTGGGTAAGCGCAACGGGGTGGACCTGCCGCCCGAGTTCGTCGCCGGGCTTGAGCGCATGTATGAGTACTACGTGGCCATCGCAGGACCGGATGGCCGCATGCCCGCGCTCAATGATTCCGGCTGGGGCGGCGTGTCCGGGATGCTCAGCCAGGGGCTGCAGTTGTTCCCGCACCGGAGCGACTTTGAGTATGTGATCAGCGCCGGAATGAAGGGGGCTCCTCCAGCACAGACCTCCTGGCGCCTGCCTTACGCGGGCTGGAACATGATGCGCACGGGTTGGCGCCGGGACGACCGGTACCTGCTATTCGAAACAGGACCCTTCGGCGCGGCTCACCAGCACGAGGACAAGCTGGGCATCATCCTGCATGATGCCGGGCGCACGATCCTCACTGAGGGCGGCGTCTACTCCTACGACCGCTCCGAGTGGCGCAAGTACATCCTGTCCACTCGAGCCCATAGCACGGTGATGGTGGACGGCCTCGAGCAGAACCGCCGCCGAGTCCCCGACACCAATACAGTCTGGAAGCCAGAGGATGCCCGGTGGATTTCCGACGAACGTCTGGATTTCGCCCGTGGCATCTACTCTGAAGGCTACGGGCCGGACAACGCCCTGCGCGTCACCCACCGCCGGCAGGTCGCGTTCGTCAAGCCCGACTACTGGCTGGTCCACGACACGCTAACGCCCGAGGATGACCTGGAGCACACCTACGAGGCCATCTTCCATCTGGACGCCGATGAGGTCGTGCTGGACGGAAGCACTGCCCGCGCCACCCATGCGGCGGGGGGGCTGGATATCGTGGCCCTGGGTGCTCCGGCGCCGGTGCCCGAAATCGTCCAGGGCCAGACCGATCCGGTGGTCCAGGGCTGGCTGCCCACCGGCGTGCACAATGTGCTGCGGCCCATTCCCACCACCATCTTCCGCTGGAAGGCGAAGGGACCGACCCAGGTGGCGTTCCTGCTGGTCCCCACCCGGCCCGGACAACCCGCGGGGCCGGTTCCCGCAACCGTTGAGGTCTCGGCTGGTGCGTTGTATGTGGATATCCAGCGCGCCGGCGCGTTCCGCGACCTGTTCCTCCTGCGTGCCGGACCCGAGTCGGCAGACCGCGCCGGAAGGATCACCTCCGACGCGGATGCAGCAATCGTCCTGTTGTCAGGCGATGGCAGAGCAGAGTGCGTCTACCAGGTGGGCGGCGGGCGGGTGAGCCTCGAAGACAACTCTCCGTAGGGGCCCGGACGCCGCGGGTCATTGACCGCGTGCCGCAAGCTCCAGTGCCCTGAGCCGCAGTTCCGCCGGATCAGCGCCCTTCTCGTAATCTGCGACGATCTGCTCCAGCTCAGCGAGCTTTCCGCGGCCCTGCAGCAGGGTCAGCAGGCAGTAGTCTTCGTAGCCCTCGCGCACTGCTTCCGACTGCCGCGTGGCAACGGGGCCTTTCGGGCCGGGGTAGACCATGAGGTAGTCCGGCCGGTCCTCGTACGAAGCCGCGTCGAAATCGGTCCAGGGATTGCCTCTTGGGCCGTAGTACGAGTAGAAGCCCCAGCCATTCCAGCCTTTGGCGAAAGCATCCCACGCCTGCCGGCGATAGAGTTGAACCTGGGGTGCACGCTCGGACTTCGCGGACTGGGTGCTCACGGTGTAGAAGGCCCGGACTGCCCGTGGGGAATCGAACAGCGCCATGCAGCGCGGGCGGTCACGAAGCAGCAGGTACAGGGGGACGGATATGTCCACCTGCTCCTTGTACCAGGGCTCAAGCACCGGCGCGACTTCCTCGTCCGGAAGCACCCCGCTACCCTGCCAGAAACACGGGTTGCAGTAGACGCGCACCCTTGGCTCAGCCCGGTGGATGATCTGCGCGAAGGCCCCGTAGAGCAGGGAGTTGCTCTTCCCGGGCTCATCCCAGAGCTCCACGAACCAGTCGTCCCACGACAGCCCGAGTTGCCGCGCCCTGGCAACCAGCGCCCGCACATGGTCGGTGATGGCCTTCCGGTCGTCCGCAGTGATATCCTCCGGCTTCAGGCGCGAAGCGTACCCATCGTGCACATACTTGCCTGGCAGCCCGTACACGTAGTGGATTGTGCGGCCGCGCTCACGGGCCAGTGCCGCCAGCGTACCCGGCTCCGGGAAGCCGTGCCAGACCGTTGCTCCGAGCGATTGCTTGTAGTCCACCTCCCGCTCCTGCCGCCCGTCTTCGGTGAAGGGGCTGCTGTCCGTGCAGTCGCTCCAAGTGTGAAGCCAGACCGGGGGACGGGGGAGAGTGACGTCGAGCACCTTCGCCCGCACGGTGACTGCTGGCCCGCCTTCCACGCGCACCTCCGCCCGGTACTCACCGGGAGCCGCGTCGTCAGACCTCACCGACAGCCACAGTACCGCCGATCCGCCGGGAGAGAGGGTGACCTTCGGGAAATCGGCGATCCCGGCCCCGTTGGTCAAGTATCTCTGCATCATCCCCGGGCTCAGGAGATTGTCTGCTTCGAACAGCGGCCCGAGGTTCACCCCGTAGTGCCGGGACGGGATTGCCCCCGCGATGCGCAGCGTTCCCGTTACTGTGGTCGATGCCGAATCTGCGCCTTCTGCGGTGAACGGCGTCAGGGTGACCTCCAGCGTCGCGGGTTTCTCGCAGGAGGTGTTCGTGAGGGCCAGCGCGGCGCACTCAGTCTCATTGCGCGCCATCATCAGCGCGACTTCGCCGGCCAGCTGGTCACGCCTGGGCAGGATCGGGCGGTCGCTGATGCTGTCCCATGTGGGCGGTCGCGACCACACTGCCGGCGCCTGCGCGGCATCGCCGATCTCGCGCTGCCAGTCCCAATACTGGGCGTCGCTGAAGGTCGTCTTGTCGATACCTGGGATGGAGCTGAAAGCGATCTCCGCCGCCACCGGCTGTGGCGCGACAGGGTTCAGGTACTCGGGCAGTTCAGCGGTGACCTCGGCATCGCCCCAGACGAACACTTCCTCAAGCCAGCTGATGCCGCCACCATCCACGGAGAGCCTCAGGAAGCGGCCAGTCGTGCCTTGCGGGAGGGGGAAGCGGTGAAACTGCTGCTCCGGGCTGTCGTCACTGCCGCGCGCGAACGCCACCCGGAAGTCGCCGTCCTCTTCGTCCGCACAAGCGATCTCGACACCCACTCTCTTGCTGCGGGTGCTGATATCCAGTTCGGTGAAATCGCAGGGGCGCTTGAAGTCAAACGTGACCACGAGGGGCTTGCCGTTCACACCCACCGGGACGTACCAGTCGCCGGTGACGGCGCCGTCAAGCAGGCGCCGGCCGAAGCTGTCCTTCTGGCTCTTGATGATGTCCGCCGGGTTCGTGGGCTCCTCGGCATACTTGTAGTCCACGCCGGTGAGAACGCACGGTCCCCAGTAGCCACCGTTATCGCTGAGAAGCTTGCCGGGGGGAGCCGGATTGTCATCCCGCGTCCCGTCCCACCAGGTTCTGCCCGCGAAGGCGCAGATAGGGACGACGGCCAGCAGTGTGCACGCGATCAGTGCGGCTGGTCGAGGAGGGCAGGTTGTCCGGCGGATCATAGTCAGGGCCTCGCGGGGGTGAACTTGAGTTCGGGTGCCTGTCCGAGGAAGTGGGCGATGACTCGCTGCGCCACCTGGCGCAGGTCCAGGTTGGCTTCATTCTGCATGGCCAGCGGGCCCGCTTCGAGCCGGCCCTGGAGAGCGAGCTTGCCCGCTTCCGCGCCCCACACACCCGCTCCGAGCCGGGCATACACCGCTGCTGAGCCGAGAAGGTCCCGGTACTGTCCGAGTGCGCCGGGAAGTGGAAGACGGGACAGGTCCAGAGCCAGGTTCAGGTCCAGCGTGCCCGCATTGTACCCCGCGGCGGCGGCCAAAGGCCCGAGCTTGAGCACCCGGGCCTGGGGTTCCGCGGCAGGCTTCGGAGCCGGAGCCTCGGCCGCGCCCTCAGCTTTCGCAGCGGGGGCAGCGGCTTCCGGGGTCTTGTCCTCGGCCTTGGGCGCGGGCTTCCAGTCGAAATCGCCACAGGCTGTGATCGGCGTGGGGAAACCGAAGCCCATGTCCGCGTTGATCTCCAGCCGGAACGCGCCCTTTGCGCGGGTGATCATGGATCGCTTGAGATCGTACTCGCGCTCGATCTTGTCCGCGAGGAACTTGGCCGACTGCACCTTCATCGTGCCCTGCATCAGAGGGTTGGGCATCTCAAAGGGCGGGACTTCCGAGCTTTCCCGGCTTTCGAATATCGCCTTGCCGTCTTTCACGGCCACCAGGCGCGAGACTTTCGTGATGGATGCCTTGCCGATGAGCGGAAGGTCTTGCTCCTGCTGGCTGGTCCACTCCGCCCCCACCTTGAGGGGCTCTTCGGGGAACTGCAGGGAGAGGGCCATCAGCGCGATGGCGTCGATGGGCAGGCCGCCCGAGGACATGAGGTCCATGGCGCTGCTGCCTTCCTCACCCCCGGTCTGGACGATCTTCGTCACCTGGCCGCGCTTGGTGAAGGTGACCTCGGAGGGCGCGGCAGGCTTGGGCTCCCGGGGCTGCCCCGCGAACTCAACCGTCTTGACGGTATAGGTGCTCTGCAGGATGAAATTGCCGTTGTTGGGGTCGACTTCCTTGACTTTCACGACTACCGACCCGTCCATCTTGCCGGTGATGCCCATGAGACTGGCGCCGTTCATCTGTACGTCCGTGAGATTACCCGTCAGCTGCGCCTCCTGCTGGTCGGCCTTGGCAGGGCGGTATTCCAGCTTCAGGGCGTCAGGGGAAGGTTGAGCCATGCACGGCAGCGCCGCGAGGATCAGGCCCAGGGCGAGGAACGCTGTTCGCATGGAGAAACTCCTGTTCGTGTTGGGATTGCCGAAGTCGCAGATGAAGAAACAGCGCACAAGTCGCGCTGGTTCCGGCCGGCGATTGAGTCCTTTGACAGTTGCCAGCGCTCTCAGGTTCGCTCTCGCCCGGCCAACCTTGTTGATGGGCAGGTTTCGGAACGCAAACGGCGAACCGGGCGTTCTCGTATTCACCGACTGCCCATACTGCCCCACGGGGCCGAAAGCCGCTTGCCGGAGGAATCTATGGCCATTCGCGCAGCCCTGTCCATCTGCTTTCTGGGAGCCATCATTCTGACAGTACTCACGTCCTGCCAGGCCGCGCCACAGCACCCCCGCGTGCTCCTGACTGCCGAAGACCTGCCCGCGCTGGTGGCGAAGACCACCGCAGCCGGTCCTGACGCCCACGGTGTTGATGCGGCCAAAGCCTGGAAGGACATCCTCGCGAAGGCCGACTTCGCCGCCACCGCCCCCGCGTACAGCTATTCGGTGAATATCCCCCTGGATAACCGGAAGTTCGCAGGCATGTGGAGCTATACCTTGTCCGACCAAACCCCGCCTCGTCACGATGATTCCCCTGCCTACCCGCCCTGGACCGCCATGTTCCAGGAGCGTTCGGACTCCATCACCACCCGGCTCATGCACCTGAGCTTCGCAGCGTTGGTGACCGGCGAGGACAGATACTTCCAGCGCGCCCGGGAGATGGCCCTGCACCTGTCCAACTGGGAGCAGTGGACCGACCCGAGTTACAGCGGCGGACGGCTGCGCGCCTGCCTGGACACGGGGCACTGCACCGGCGCGGTGGCGATGTTCTACGACTGGTGCCATGACAAGCTCTCACAGGCGGACCGGGACAAGATTCGCCGGGCGATCATCGAAAAAGGCATCGAAGCCTGCCTCGCCGATGTGGACCGCTACCCGCCGGCGACCAACGGGTACGCGGTGGTTCTGAGTGGGGCCACTCTGGGTGCGATTGCCGTCCAGCCGGAGACGCCGGCGGCCGACCAATGGATCGCGACCTGTATCGAGAAGGCGCGGGTGGGGCTGGACCAGGGCGGCGAAGACGGCGGCGCTTTCGAAGGGCCCATGTATGGCACCTACCTGCTGGACTCCCTGGTCAAGTGCCTGGAGGCATTCGAGACCGCGGGAATCGAACAGGACCTGTTCGACCACCCATACCTGTCCACCATGACCCGCTACTGCGTGGGTCTCCTAGCCCCGGACACCCTCCAGATGCCATGTTTCGGCGACGGTGGCCCGGGTATCGGCTTCCCGGAGACCATGAGCGTCCTGGCGCACCGCGGCGACAATGAAGCTGCCTGGTATCTTCAACAGGTCGGGCGATTGGGCATCGAGACCATCTACGACCTCATTCGCTACGACGCCCGGAGCCTTCAGCCTGAGCAGCCTGGCTGGAATCCGTCCACCGTGTTCGAAGACGTGGGCTACGCGGTGCTGCGGGACGGGTTCAATGCCGAAGCGCCGACGCTGTTCTTCAAGTCCGGCCCGTATGAGGAGAACATCGGGCACAACCACTACGACCACAACGCTTTCGTCCTGACCTACGGCGGCGAGTGGGTCATCCCGGACCGCGGGTATCACTCGTTCTATGACCCCACGGAGCGCAAGTTCAGCCTGGGAAGCATGGGCCACTGCACCGTGGTTATGGACATCGACGACGAGTACTATGCGCGGAACATCGTGCCTGACCCCGGACACGAGCAGGTCAACAGGACTGGCGGCAGGATCACCGAGTTCTTTGCCGGCGGTGCCTTCGACTTCGTCACCGGCGAGGCGGCCGAAGCCTACAACAAGCCCGATCTGAAGGTTCTGGACCGCTTCAGCCGGTCGATCCTGTACGTGAAGCCCAACTTCTTCGTGATCATGGACGATCTGCAGTCCCCCCAGCCTCGGTCTTTCAACGTCCTGATCCACGCAGATGGCGCGGGCGACGTGGAACCGAAAGGCGACCATTTCGTCCTCAGCCGCACCACTGGCGAGGTCTGGGGTAAGATCAGCAGCCCGGACTACGAGAACTGGGAGAGTGCGCGGTATCCCGGAGCCGAGAAGTATGGCCCTTACCTGCGCGCCTGGACATCGAAGACGGCGAGTACAAGGTTCACCACGTTCCTGTACCCGCGCCCCTCGAGCAGTCCCGACTTCATCCGAAACGGCGGTTTCGAGCGCGGCCTGAGCGGCTGGCAGCCCCGTGCCGGTGAAGACGGGCCGAATCACTCCGTCGTCACGCAGAACCCGGCCGAGGGCGACCAGTGCGCCTCGATTGTGAACAGCGGCTACTACTACAGCGACCGGTTCCGCCTGCCGGCAGGATCTGACCTGACCGCACGGGCGATGATCCGCACCACCGAACTGCCCGAGGGCAAAGGCGCGACCATGACGCTGTACTTCTGGCGCGGCGGCAAGGCCTTCGCGAGTAAGCGCATCGGCCCCTTCTCTCACGAGGACTGGCAGGAACACAGCATCACAGCCACCGTCCCGGAGGACACCGAAGAGATCTCTCTGGCACTGGAGTTCTTCGCTCCAGGCACCGCCTGGTTTGACGCCGCTCGGATTGACGCCTCGGTGCGGGAGCGGCCAATCGTGACGCCCGTAGTGGACGCCCTGCCCGATGGTGCCCTCGACGGGACGCTGGGAGACCAGCGGTTCGTCATCCTGCGCGCACCGGGGGAGGCGAACGGGGTTGCCACCGACGCCGACTGCGCCGCGGTTGTGTTCGACGGGGCAGGCAAGCCGGCTCGCTGCTTCATCAAGAACGGCAAGTCCCTGCGGGTGGATGGGAGCGATCTCATCACCTTCGACCGCCCCTGCACCGCCGAGGTCATCTTCGCCGGGGCAAACGTCACGCTGAACGTCCGGGATGACCTGGCGCCCCATGCTGCGCCGGTCGGGGCTGTCAGCGTCGATCTCGCCCAGCGAGCGGATTCGGCCACGGTCAACGGCCAGAATGCCGCGCCTCAGGCCACCGAGACCGGTGTCCGCGTGACTGTGGAGTAGGCAAAGACCTGATGAACAGGGCCCGGGAGGGATGCCTTCCCGGGCCCG